>CAKZYZ010000320.1 GCA_937885075.1 uncultured bacterium
CTTCACCGTTGATCTGGTAGCTGTCTCTTGTCATTCGTAGTGAGACATGTGCTCTTCCGATCTATGAGTAAGAATGAGTAGAGTTTTTTTTTTTAATGATACGGCGACCACCGAGATCTACACTCTTTCCCTACACGACGCTCTTCCGATCTGTTCTTCCCGGACCGGATTGCGGCGATGGCCGCTTCCTGCACCTCGCCGGGGACGTCAAAATGGGGCTGTCCGATACTGAGGTTGATGGGATTCTCAATTGATTTGCCCAGGTCGAAGATCTTCCGAATCCCGGAAGAGTCGACCAGTTTGGTGCGTGCTGCAAGCATAGTGTTTTTATCCTTCTGGTTAGATTATTGATAAACGTAAGTTGATAGTCTTGCAAATTGACAGACTGATATCAACATAAATTCGATTCGCAACTTTTTAACCACACCTTGATTAATGCTTCTGGGAGGGGAAGGCACAGAGGATAGAGAGATTGAAAAAATATTTGAAGAAATAAGAAGATAATGTATTTCTCTCTTTCTCGAGAAAGCGAGAAATACACTTCAGGCATTTTGAGCACTTCGTTCCTTAATTATCTCGGCGATGACGCTTAGGGCGATCTCTTCCATGGTGGCGGCTCCGATGGGGAGGCCGGCGGGGAGGTGAATTGTTGCGATAAGGTCCTCGGGGATTCCTTTCTCTTTCAGGCGGGTATAGAGTGCTTCTTTTTTTTTGGCGCTGAAGATGATCCCCAGGTAGGCCGGGTTGCTGTGGAGTAACTGGGTGAGGACCCGAGTATCGTATCGGTGATCGCGGGTGGCGATCAGCAGATAAGATGATTTGTTGATAGATATCTCTTTCAGAAGATTTTGGTAACGATCTGTAATGACAATCTCGGCTCCGGAAAAATCCTCCGGTGGGACAAACTCCGGATCATAATCGATAACGGTGATACGGAATCCTACCATCATCCCGAACCGGGCAAGGATGGCGGCAAAAGCTCCGCCGCTGAAGATACAGAGATGGGGGATCCGGTCGAGTGGCTGAATGTAGAATTTCATCGTACCTCCCGGGAGCATACCCCGCCTCTTCTCTTCCCGTTTGCTGACTCCGATTCCGATCCGTTTGGATATTCCCTCCCTCAGAATCTCCTGAGCTTCTTTGATCACCTCTTCTTCAACCTCCCCGCCTCCGATTGATCCGCTGATTCGACCGGTCTCCCCCACGATCATCGCGGTCTCCGTCTTTGAGACCGCGGCCGCCCGGACCGAGGCGGTACTTACCAGTACGGCCTCTACCTTCATCTCGGTCAGTTGTTGAATTTTTCGATATGTTTCAGTAGTTATCATCTTATCAAGGCTATCCGTGAATTCCGGGGGATTATCTATCAGTTGTTATTCCTCTTATTAGTCGCTCAAAGAGTATATCTTCCAAATTCCTCCGGCTATCTAAAACGGAGACTACGCTTACCGATTTCCCGGAGATCCGATAGATAATCCTCCATGGAGAAGAGATGAGTTCCCGATAGATCCGGATTCCATAACTGGCTATTTCCGGGACTATCCGCCCGCGGAGCGGAATGGTTGTCATTCCCTCCGCTGCCCGTTCCAACTTTTTTAAGATGGAGAGAGCGGTTGTAATATCATCATGCGCTATATACTCAACGATCGCTTCAAGATCGATGACGGCGGTTCGTGCCCAATTTACCTGAAATGCTGGGTTCCGGTCCATAAGTTCAAAGACGGGAATTTAAATTTTTCCTAATTTGCTTAAAGACTTTGTCCTGTGGGGTTATACGGCCTTTGCGAATGTCCTCTTCTCCCTGGACAAGAAGCTTGAGAAGACAGAGAGAATTATTCATCTGTTCATATCTTTCCGGGGTCTGTAAGACTCCTCTTGGTTTGCCGTTCTGTGTGATAATCACCGGTCTCTGGGTTTCGTTGATCTGGTTGAGAAGATCGGCTGCCCGGGTCTTCAGATAAGTGATCGGTCTAATGTCCTGTTTAAGGCTCATACTTTAGCTCCCTGATATTATTTATTCCGAAGCAGTAAATCTATATCTACGGTGCTAATAAGGTGCCATATTCGGACCGGTAGCGCAACTAATATTTCGGATTATTCATATATTTGGGCTTAACCTCCAGCGGCTCAACCTGCCAGATATCGGTGCAATACTGACGGATGGCACGGTCGGAGGAGAAGAAGCCGGAGCGGGCTGAATTTAAGATCGACATCCTGGTCCAAAGTTCCGTGTCCCGGTAGGTTTGAGCGGCCAGCGCCTGACATTCCAGATAGGAGGCATAGTCCGCTAGCAGCATATATTTATCCCGTTCCATAAGTTCATCAACGATAGGACGGAAGAGTTGGGTGTCTCCATCCGAGAAGGTGCCGTCGGCGATAGCATCGATTGCCCGGCGTAATTCGGCGTTACTCTCATAGTAATCCCGGGGGTTGTATCCGCTCTCTTTGAGGGCGAATACTTCATCGGTTGTCAGGCCGAAGAGGAAGAAGTTCTCCGGACCGACCAGTTCGCGAATCTCGATGTTGGCGCCATCCAGGGTGCCGGTGGTCAGTGCGCCATTTAGGGCGAATTTCATGTTGCCGGTCCCGGATGCCTCCTTGCCGGCCAGGGATATCTGTTCCGAGATGTCGGCCGCGGGGTAGATACTCTCCGCCAGGGTAACATTGAAGTTGGGGAGAAAGACAACCTTCATTCTCCCGGCCAGATCCGGATCATTATTGACCACCTCCGCGATATTGTTGATGAGTTTGATAATCAGCTTGGCCATCCGGTAACCGGGGGCCGCTTTGGCGGCGAAGATGAATGTCCGCGGTACTATCCCGCCGCCGGGATCGGCCTTGAACCGCTGGTAGAGCGTTATAATGTGCAGAGCCATCAGATGCTGTCTCTTATACGCGTGGAGCCGTTTAGCCATTACGTCGAATATTGAATCCGGGGATACTTCAATGCCGGTAGTCTGCTGGATGATAGCGGACAACTCTTCTTTATTCCGGTGCTTGACCTCGCGCCAGGCCCGGCGGAAGTCCGGGTCTTCCACGAACTCCTCTAAACCTTTTAGTTTCTCCAGATCTGTTAACCACCCCTCGCCGATCTTCCCACTGATCAGAGTGGCCAGTCGCGGGTTGGCCAACCGCATGAAACGGCGCGGAGTGACACCGTTGGTTATATTGTGGAATTTTTCGGGCCAGAGATCGGCAAAGTCCGGTAGGGTGCGCTCGCGGATGAGCCGGGAGTGCAGTTCGGCGACACCGTTGATGGAGAAGCTCCCCACGCAGGCCAGATTGGCCATTCGTATCCGGCGCTCCGGCCCCTCATCAATGATCGACATCCGCGCGATCCGATCCGGATCGTCGGGGAATAGCGTTTTGATCTTTTCGAGAAACCGGCGATTGATCTCATAAACGATCTCAAGGTGGCGAGGGAGGAGTCTGCCGAAGATATCCACCGGCCATTCCTCCAGAGCTTCCGGCAGCAGGGTATGACAGGTGTAGGCAAATACACGCTCGGTGATCGCCCAGGACTTCTCCCAGCTTAAAGATTCCTCATCAACCAGGATGCGCATCAACTCCGGTATGGCCACGACCGGGTGGGTATCATTGAGCTGTATGACCACCTTATCCGGGAAGGTATCCCAGTTGTCATTACGGATCCGGAAACGGCGGATAATATCGCGGAGTGAGCAGGAGACGAAGAAGTATTGCTGTTTCAGGCGGAGCAGCTTGCCCTGGGGGATGTTGTCGTTGGGATACAATACCTTGGTGATATTCTCGGTCCGGACTTTCTGTTCCACGGCCCGCGCGTAATCGCCATCGTCAAAGAGCTGAAGGTCAAATTCCCGCGTGGCGCGCGCGCGCCAGAGACGGAGCATGTTGACCGTGCGGGTATTGAAGCCGGGCACCATCATGTGGTATGGTTCGCCCCGCACCTTCTCCGCCCCGATCCAGCGCTTCCGTTCTATTCCGGAGCTGCCGGTATAACACTCTGTCGTACCGCCAAACTGCACCTCGACCATGTCATCCGGATGTCCGTATTCCCACGGGCAGCCGCAGGCCAGCCAGTCGTCGGGACCTTCGACCTGCCAACCATCCTTAAACGACTGCTTGAAGATGCCGTACTCGTAGCGGATACCGTATCCGACGGCTGGAATGTCGAGTGTGGCCAGAGAATCGAGGTAGCAGGCCGCCAGCCGTCCCAGGCCCCCGTTGCCCAGCCCCGGCTCAATATCCTGCGCGATGAAGGAATCAAGATCAAGATCGACGTCCGCTAGCGCCTCCCTAGCCAGATCGGTTGTGTTGGTGTAGAGCATGTTCTTCCGCAGCTGCGGCCCCAGCAGGTACTCGGCGGAGAGGTAGTAGACAAACCGCGGATTGGCATCGAATTGGGTGTCGGTGGTCTCGCGCCAGCGTCGCATCAGGTAATCGCGCACGGTATAGGAGAGACTGACATAACCATCGTTGGGGCTGGCCGATTGGAGCCCCTGGCCGCGCGAGTAGTAGAGGTTGTCGACTATGGCCTGGCGGAAGGCTTCCGGGTCGTGACGACCATGGATACTTTCGTTCTGTTTTTCATTCATGATTACAGATGATATTTACATTAAATTGGAAGAAGACAAGGTATCTTGATTCAAAATTCCAAAGTCCCAACACCAAATTCCAAATAAATTCCAAAATACAAATTACAAGGGCCCAAAAAAAACATTGTTAAGCGAATCGCTTAAGGGTTTAGCAGCTCGAAGCCGGTTTCGGGATCAGGCACTCTCCGGGCGGAGGTGTCCAGCAGTTCGATCAGTATCACCTCGCCGACCTGCCAGATTTTTACCCCGGTTCGACCGCATCCGGTGATGGTCCGGTCTTCTCTTCCGCAGGCGATATGGAGATGAAGCATGGGTTGGTCTTTACTATCCGGGAAGATGGTTCCGACTCCGGCAATTTCATGGACATTATCGAGGATGTGGGTGAGGGGAGGAACCGGCCGGGCATCGCCGTCTTCCGGACCCACAACCAGTGTACTCCCTTTATCCGCCCCGCCGACCACGATCAGGTAGCCGCGGGAGATCCCGTGTTCAACCGCGAACGCTTCAATGACTTCATGGAGGATCTCACCGTCTTCTAGCCTGATGACAAAGGTCCTCCCCCGTTTTGCTTCTGAGTATTTCATAAATTAGCTGCCTTTGATTGGTAATTTTTGTTTTAAAGAATTTATTGTTTGTTTCGCCTCGGCTGGGGCGACCTTACTGTCCACTAATTACACTAATTTGCACTAATTGTTCCCCCGCCTCTCCCCCTTTTAAGAACTACGAATTTCGCCCCCGATTAAAACTTCGGGGCGAAGAAATTACGCGAATTTGAAATCCTGCTTTTTTGGACGTTGCCCCGATAAAATCGGGATGCGAGTAAAAGTTGAACGTTCCGTTTTTATCTATGACGCCTGCACTGCCTTTCCTCCAGGTGTTCGTTGAACGTTGAAAGTTGAGCGTTGAACGTTGAATGTTCAGTTTTTTATCCCTTCATCTCCATCCTAACACTCCGCAATGTCTCCAATATCCCTTCCTCCATGGTCTTCCCCTGGATCAGGGCTCCGGAGGCGGTATGGTGTCCTCCGCCCCCGATCCGGAAGGCTGCCCGGCCGACATTGACGTCTTTTTTTGAACGGAGCCACACCTCGATCCCGGCTCGCTCCTGGTGGAGCATCAGCGCCGCTCGAACCCGTTTGACGCTGAGCAGAAGTTTCAGGGCCTCGGAGGCCAGCTCCCTCTGATAGAAGGAGAGGTAATCGCTCTTGAACATGGTGAACCAGGCCAGTGCTCCGTTCTCTTCATAGGTGACTGTCTGGAGGAGTGCCGCCAGGTTCTCCAGATAATCATCCGGCTGGTTGCAGTATATCTTCTCCTGGAGATCCTCGACATCAATTCCTCCCTTGATCAATTCTCCGATGACCTTGAGCATGCTTCCTTCCGGATCGATATAGCGGAATCCCACCGTATCGGTTGACATCCCCACATAGATTGCCTCAGCGATGGTCCCGGTAACGGGTACACCCAGCGCGGTTATGAGTTCGAAGAGCAGTTCCGCCGCGCCCCCGGCGATAAAGCGGACATAGTTCAGGTCGCCGAAGAAGGCGTTATCACGGTGGTGGTCGATGTTGATCTTTAAAGAGGGGGAATTCTTTACGACTTCAGCCAGCTCTCCCATACGAAAGTAGTCGCAGCAATCTACAATGATGGTGACCTGGGTTTCCCGGATGAGATCATCATCCCGGCGCGGGTCGTAGGGACGGATTGCCCGATCACGGTTGAGAAACTCCAGGGCCGGGGGAGCGGGGTCAACCCTAAGGGAGACTACCTCCTTGCCGAGTTCTCTCAGGGCTGTGGTTATCGCGATCTGGGAGCCGATCGCATCGCCGTCCGGTTCCTCGTGGGAAAAGACGGCAAACCGGTCGTACTTTCGGATAACCTCTGTAATATTTTCCAGAAGTTCAGTTTTGTTTTCGCTGTCAGCCTGTTTCATTATATAATATTCTCATAAAATTAGCCCTCATTTAACTTGGGCAACTTATTTAACCGCGGATTACGCGGATTTTCACCCGGCGATGCCAAAGGCATTTTGCGGGGATGCTGATGAAAAAAACAATCCGCCAAATCCCCTTGACTCGCGAATTGCAGTAAAGGTAGCGCCTCTCCGTTTTAGCGATCCTTGTCTTATATTCGGGCCATTTGATCGAAACTTCAAGATAAAAATTTAGAGATTGCCGGATCAGAATTATGATAGTCTTCGTACAGAACTAATTTAATTCCAAAGGAATTAAATTAAACCTTTTTCTACGCGGTCCGTTTTATTATTAAAGGGAAATTTTATGCCTGAAGGTGAACAAGGTCTGGTCCGGCGGTTTCAGGATGGGGATAGGGGAGTTTTTGATGATATTATGAAGCTTTTTCAGGAGCGGGCTCTTTCTCTGGCCTACTACCGCACCGGTCGGCGCGAAGATGCTCTGGATATCGTCCAGGACGCGTTTATCCGGATGTATAAGGTGCTTCCCGGTTGGGAGCCGAAAGCGTCCCTCTTTACCTGGTTATATCGAGTGATCGTTAATCTATCGGTGGATCGGGGCCGGGCGCTGGCCCGGGCCGGGAAGGTATCGCTTGAAAATATTCCGGAACCTTCGGATGAGAAGATATCTCACAACCCAAGATCCGTGTTGGAAGGGAAAGAGACGGCGGCCGTGATTGAAGAGGCCGTTGCCCAGCTGCCGCCGAAGCAGCGTGATGTCTTTGTTCTTCGGCAATATCAGCGCCTGCGATTGAAAGAGATCGCTCAGATTCAGGGTTGCTCGGTCGGGGCGGTTAAGGCGAATCTCTTCCAGGCCCTGCGGAAATTGAGAGTTAGTCTGTCAGGCTATTACAAGGAGTAATATCATGAACTGTAAAACATTTAACAGGTTATTGCCGGGATACCTCTACGGAGAGAGTTCGATTGAAGAGGGTGAGAAAGTTCTGTCTCACGCCCGGACCTGTCCTGACTGCCGGCGTCTGCTTGATGAGATGACCGGGACTATCTCTCTTCTTCGGGAAGAGGCGAAGCCCCATTTTTCCGGGGGGGAGATGGCGGCGTTACGGATGAGGGTCAAGCAGGAGATTGCTGGGATGGATCACTCGCCGGCCCGTTCCCCCGTCCGCCCCCGGCTGAGTTTTTTCTCCCGGCCCCTCTTCCTCCCGGCGGCGGGAGCACTGATTGCCGCCTCCATTGTTGCTGTGCTTCTGTACCATCCGGCTGAAACCCCGGAGAATCTTCTGCCGACCGTTCTCAGTGAAGCGGAAGAACTGGTGACAATGACTGAAACGGTTGAAGAGGAGTATGAATCGGTCGATGAGCTATGCCGGGAGATGGATGAATTACAGCAATTATTTTTTCAGGAGCCGGATCCCGGCTCGGAAGCGGAGATTGGGTCAGATAAGGTGTCTGTACCTGTGTAGTAGAAAGTAATCAGTAAACAGTGATCAGTAATCAGTTAGCCCGCTTGCCGGGCGAAGGACTTCTGATCACTTATTACCGATTACTGATTACTTACTTTTTGCAGCTAACATTGAATATCAAAAGGAAATAAGATGAGAATAATTACAGGAGTTCTATTCTTGATAATGCTGATGTTCTCGCCGATGGTTACGGCCCAGGATGGGGAGGTGGAGGATGAAACCCCGCTTCAGAGAGGATTAATGTATGGCCCGGATGATCAGGGAGAGAGATTGGGTGAGGGGAGACCCCCCGCCCGGTCCCGGCATGGACGTAATGAGATGTACGGGAGAAAGGGGATGATGGGCCCGGGAGGAAGGGCAGCCGGAATCCAGTTCAAGCAGTTCCGCAAGGAAGTTAAAATTCTGGGGCAGGAGATCAGAGAGAATAAGATGATGATCAAGAGCCTGGAAGAAGAACTTGAGACGATGGAACCTGGGATACCACGGGCTGAAGTCAGGAAGAAACTTAATGAGTCTCGTCTCCGTGAGGCTGAACTGCAGATGGAACTGGCCCATAAGCGGGTTGATTTCACCCGGAAAGCCCGGGATCTGGCCCAGAAACGTTATGATCAAGCTCGGTTGGGGATGGAGAGAGTGAAGGCTAAGATAAAGAAGAAGTATCCCGACCTGGCATCCCAGCTGGAACCGGAGATGGATCCCCCGGTTAATCCGGGGGTAAATCAGGATTTTTAGATCCCCTCGCCCTGGCATCTTAATTGGCCGTAAAAAGGCACGTAAGATTGGGGTCAGGTCTTGCTTCATGCCTTTGTGAAGCAAACTGTTTCTGTTTGTGAAGGGATTGCTTTGTCGCTTTGCTTCTCGGAATTAGGCTATGTCACAATTATTTCTTCGGAAATGCACCCCCACTATGGAGTATTAAGTAGCCATATTTGGCGTTTTAGCCATGTTTGTGGCGGCGAACTTAGGAACTATGCCCCACCATATCAAATATTAAGCAATGGTGACACAGTCTGAATGACAAATTATATGAGATTTGGGGTTTTCGGCCAGGCACTACTAAAGCATGAAGCAAGACCTGACCCCAGGTTTAAAAGCACAAAGCAAGACCTGACCCCAAATTTACCAAATTTATAATAATCCCTGTGGACTATGAAACTATTCTGCGGTACACTTCCCGGCATGAAAAAAGGGATGGATAAAAATAGATTGTGCCGGACTTTTCTGGATCTGGTGGCGATTGATGGGGTTACTTTCGCGGAGCAAGCGGTGGCCGAGTTTGTGAAAAAATATTTCTCCGATCTGGGGCTTACGGTGGAAGAAGATGACGCAGCTGAGGCTATCGGGGGGGACTGCGGGAACCTTCTGGTCCGGATGGAGGGGGAGAATCCCGCGGCGCAGCCTTTGATCATTGCTTCTCACCTGGATACTGTTCTGCCTACCGAAAAGCTGAAGGTGGTCGAGAAGGACGGTGTTTATTATTCGGATGGGACCACCATTCTGGGAGCGGATGATCGCGCGGGTGTGGCTGTGATGCTGGAATGCGCCCGGGTATTGGTGGAGGAGGGGGGGAGTCCCGTTCCTCTGGAGCTGCTCTTTACCGTGGCGGAAGAGAAGGGGCTCTTCGGAGCCAAGGCACTGCGGAAGGGCTGGCTGAAGGGTGAAGTCCTCTATGTTCTGGATTCAGACGGTCCGGTGGGGAGAGTTGTCAATGGCGCTCCGTATGGCGTTAAGCTTGCGATTACGGTCAAGGGGAAGTCCGCCCATGCCGGGATCGACCCCGAATCGGGGGTGAGCGCGGTAGTGATTGCCTCCCGGGCGATTGCCAACATGAAGCTGGGGCGGATTGATGAATTGACCACCGCCAATATCGGCACTATCTCGGGAGGCCAAGCCCAGAACATTATCCCGGAACTGGTTGAAGTGGTCGGGGAGGTGAGGAGTATCGAGGAGGATAGACTCCGCCGGCAGGCTGCTCATATGAAGGAGGCTTTCAAATCCGCGGCCGCCGAGGCCGGGGGAGAGGTGGTATTCTACTCCCATCAGGATTATTCGGGCTATTACTTCCCGGAAGACAGTCCCGCGATTGAGCTGGTCCGCCGGGCTCTGGATCGGCTGGGGATCGAGACTGTGATGGAGACATCCTGCGGTGCCAGTGACGCCAATATTACCACCGGCCTGGGGATTCCTTCACTGGTTTTAAGCGTGGGCTATCTGAAGCCGCATACTAAAGAAGAGAGCCTTGACCGGAAGGAACTGATCAAGGCGGGGGAACTGGTCTATGAGATGGTCCGGATCGCGGGGTAATAACCTCCGATTTTAGAACAGGACTATTTTTGCGGAGCAAAAATTATGAAGGCACTTGCTTTATTATCCGGCGGACTGGACAGTATGCTGGCGGCCCGGTTGATTATGGACCAGGGGGTTGAAGTGTTAGGGATTAGCTATTCTACCCCTTTCTTCAGCAGTGAGCGGGGGAGACGATCCGCCCTGGAGTTAGGGATAGATTTCCAAAGTTACGATATTACGGCGGAGTATATCGGGATTTTGAGGCATCCCAGATACGGCTATGGAAGGAACTGTAATCCCTGCACCGACTGTCACCGTCTGATGGTATCAATCGCAACCAGGAAACTGGAAGAACTGGCGGCATCATTTATCATCACCGGAGAAGTTGTCGGTCAGCGCCCAAAATCTCAGACCAGGGACGCTATGAACGCGGTAGCGAAAGGAACTTCTCCCGGGCTGCTCCTCCGCCCGCTCTCAGCATTGCTCCTGCCTGAGACTATGCCGGAGAAGGAGGGGTGGGTTGACCGGTCAAAGTTATTAAGTTTATCCGGTCGTTCCAGGAAGGACCAATTCGCCCTGGCGGCGCGGTACGGGTTGAAAGATTATTCTTCCCCCGGCGGTGGTTGTCTTCTGACCGAACCGGGGTACTGCCGCAAGCTGCTGGAGTTAAAAGAAGAGGAAGGGTGGAAGATCCCGGATCTCGAACTTTTGCGGGTCGGGCGCCACTTCAGAATCTCCTCCGGAGTCCAGGTGGTTTCAGGCCGTGATGATCGGGAGAATCGGGCCTTAATAAAATTAGCGGGGGAGAATGACTATCTATTTCAGGCGACCCTGCGCCCGGGGAGCCAGGTTCTGCTCCGCTGTCGGGGTGAATATCTATCCGGAGATATCGCGGCCGCCGCCGCTATCTGCGCCCGGTACAGCAAGGAGAAAGAAGAGCCTATCTTTGAAATAGATTATTGGAGAGGAGGGGAGAGGAGAGAAGTGAAACGGATTTCGGCATCTCCGATGGCGGAGGAGGGATTAGATGGATTTCGAATTTAAGATCATCTGTAATACAGTGTGTTTATAAGTAGTGTCTGAACGAAAACCCCGAAAACTAAGTCATTGCGAGGAGGAACGACGAAGCAATCTGCTTTGTTTGTGAGGAGATTGCTTCGTCGCTATGCTCCTCGCAATGACAAATTAAATGAAAATCGGGGTTTTCGGTCAGACACTAAGTAACAAAAAAACAACTGAGAACTGAATTTCGAAGTTATGAAAAATTTAATATTGATGATTTTGTTATGCTCAATATCCTCTGCCGCCATGGCGGCAGAGGATATTGAGAGTATTAAGGAAGATCTCCGATCATCGGACGCTGAGGTTAGATCAGATGCTTGTCTGGCTTTAATTGATGAGGGGAGAACCGCGATTCCGCTGCTGGCTCCGTTCCTCCATGACCGTTCGATGCTGGTCAGGCATTGCGCGGCTTACTCTCTCTCCCGGTTAGGGGGGCCGGAGGTCGAGAAAATATTTAAAGACGGATTGAAAGATAGCTCTCCCGATCTGAGGAGAATATCAGCCATGGGGATCGGTATGCTGGGGCAGGCCGATCAGGAAGGGTTACTGCCCTTATTGAAGGATAAGAGCTGGGAAGTCCGCTGGTCAGCTGCCTTTGCTCTGGGGCGGTGCGGGGATCGCAGAGCCCTGCCGGCTCTGGGGAAGGTCTCCCGGAATGATGGTTATTATGATTCGAAGAGCGGATCTTATCCGGTCCGGCAGGCCGCGATAAAAGCGATCGACCGGTTGAATGCCATGATCGGATGGCGGACGGATTTGAAGAGATCGCTGTCTCTCTCCCGCGCTGATGACCGACCACTGCTGATATATTTCAGGAAGAAGATCGGAAGAGCGTCGTGTAGGGAAAGAGTGTAGATCTCGGTGGTCGCCGTATCATTAAAAAAAAAAAGAAATAATAACTAGGAGTGGCCACGTCGTGTCATCGCATGTGCAGCTCAA
>CAKZYZ010000321.1 GCA_937885075.1 uncultured bacterium
TCAGCATGACATCTACAAGTGCGATCTACTTTTTGTTTTTTTGTTTGTTTTTTTGTTTTTTTTATTAATGATACGGCGACCACCGAGATCTACACTCTTTCCCTCAACGACGCTCTTCCGATCTAGCACCTGGCCATGATCACGAGTTGATGGAGTTTACTGAAAGCTTACCTCGGGTAGGCAGTAATTCAGTCCGAACTTATGGCACAGACACTAGTCCGGTAAAAATCCAGCTCGGCAGTCAGAGCTCGTTTGACTGTCTCCGCCCGGCGAAAGCCATGGGACTCCCCCTCGAAGAAGATGGAAGCTACCGGGATATCTTTCTTCCGTAGAGCATCGATCATTTCCTCCGCCTGGACGGGCGGGACAACCCGATCCTCAAGCCCCTGGAAGAATATAACCGGGCATGACAGTTGATCTACGGAGTTGATCGGAGAGCGTGCTAAATAGAGATCCCGCCGTTCAGGATAAGGACCGATCAGACGATCAAGGTATCGGGACTCGAACTTATGGGTGTCACGGGCCAGCGATTCCAGTTCGCTGATCCCGTAGTAGCTGGCGCCGGCTTTAAAGAGATCACGAAAAGTGAGAGCAGAGAGGGTGGTATACCCCCCCGCGCTGCTCCCCCTGATAATCAGCCGCTCCCCATCCACGTCGCCCCGCCGGACCAGATGCCGGGCACCGTTAACACAGTCCTCAACATCCGCTACCCCCCATTGGCCATCAAGGCTCCGCCGATAGTTTCGGCCATACCCCGTACTGCCCCGATAATTCACATCCAGTACCGCGAAACCACGGCTGGTCCAGAACTGGATCTTGAGTTTCCGCGCATTCCCGGCCGCGGCGGTGGGACCGCCGTGAGTAATCACTATCAGCGGCGGCAACTTTTCATCAGGGAGATTGTAATCAAGATTTTGGGGAGGATAGAAGAATCCGTGGGAGATACTCCCGCCTCCCGAAACAAACTCTATCGCCTCGGGAACCGAGATGTAACCAAGATCGATAACTGTCTCGCTCTCGCTCCGCGATATCTCAAATTTCCGCCTATTCAAATCGTATATAATAACCGAAGGGGAGCCATCCGGTGAAGCACCCAGAAAGACCGCCTCGCCCGGTCCTGACTGAATACCGGTAATATCAGTATAAGGAGACTCTATCGTCCGAAGCTCGCCCGGCACTCCGGTACGGAGCTCAGCCAGAGCCCAGGTCCCTTCTTTAACATAAGTACAGATAATCAGATCTGACGATATGAAACCGTAGGTGGACATCCTGAAGACCCACTGGGGAAGACCGAACTCTGCTTCCATCGGGCAGATCGGTTCATTCCCGGCTTTGCCGCTCCGGTAGATATTCCACCACCCGCTTAAATCGGAGACATAATATAGCTGTCCATCCGGAGACCACTCGGGCTGGAAGACCGACTCCTCCCACCCCCCCGCCACCAATCTCGATGAATCCGTTCCGCCGGCGTCGTTTAAGCGCGCCACGCGCAGTTCCGTCCCATCCCAGGGCATATTGGGAAGATTCCAGGTCAGAAAGGCCAGGAATTTTCCATCCGGACTGATCCGGGGATTGGAATAGAAGTCACCGCCGGAGATGAGAACCTTGACGTCCTGACTATCTCCCGGGTCCACTGATACCAGGCTATTGACAGGGAATCGATCTTTCCCGGTATGATCCTCCCGGACGCAGATCAGCCGATTTCGGTGACGATCGTAAAAGAGATCGGCATAGCGGTAATCTCCTTCCGGGGTGAGTGGTCGGGGCGGAGAACCGGGGTCCTGCCGATAGATACGCCCGTCGGATAGATTGGAGAAATATATTGTGCCTTTAAAGACTGTATATGCCCCTCCCCCGTACTCGTGAACCCGGGTCCGGGCATTGAAGGAAGGAGACGTAACGTCGCGGATCTTCCTATCGGGAGTTCGACAGACGATGACAGACCTCCCGGCCTCACCCGGCCGGGATTCCAGCCAGTAGATATCGTCCCCATCAAGAACGATCTCGGAGAGCCCGATAGTCCGCGAGGCAATCAGATCGGCAGTGATGGGGGAGTTCCAGGTTCCGCAAGGCGCCTTCATCTTTAACAGATCATCCCCCTACCTCGCCCCCTTTGCAGTCCACGAATTACACTAATTCACACTAATTGTTCCCCCTACCTCAGCCCCTTTTTTGTCCACGGATTACACGGATTTACACTGATTGATCCCGCGCCTCGGCCCTTTTTGTAAACCGAGAATCTCACGAATCTACGCGAATTTAAAAATGGTAAAAAATGATCATAACTTAGTTGGGATTTCCCTGCCGCCGAGCCAGGTGGCGTTCGATGTTCGAAGTTAAGCGTTCGATGTTCGACGTTCATTCCTTCTCACCCAACCAGCCCTTTCTCCCGCAGTTCCTCGGTGGCCAGTTCGCCCATGTCATCGGCTTTCGCCGTGGCGCTCCACTCGATCAGTTCCTGAAAGCCATCTTCCAGGCTTACCAGAGGCTCAAAGCCGAGATCGTCTCTGATCTTGCCGATATCGGCAAAGCAATGGCGGACATCGCCTTTGCGAAATTTTCCCACGATATCGGGTTCAATATCTTTGCCTAACAGACCGGTGAGTGTCTGCGCGATCTCCAGAACGGAGATCTGGCGGCCGGCGCCGACATTATAGATCTTCTGGTTCGCCTTCTCACTCTCCATTACCATGATATTGGCCCGGACTATATCATGAACCGAGATGAAATCCCTGCTCTGAAGTCCGTCCTCAAAGACAATCGGCGGGTTGTCATTCAACAGCCGGCTCATAAAGATCGCGGCCACCCCGGTATAGGGGTTGGAGAGGGATTGGCGGGGGCCGAATACATTGAACCTCCGCAGGGCAACTACCGGCAGGCCATAGGTATCACCGAAGAGCATCACCATATCTTCCTGATCTTTCTTGGCCAGGGCATAAAAGGAGTTAATCTCCTGGAGTTTGCTCTCCGGAGTCGGGATCGGACGGGCAAGTTCTCCGCATTTCGGACAGTGAACCTCAAAATCGCCGGCAGCCATCTGCTCATCGGTCCGGAGCGGGGGCGCGACCAGTCCACAGTTCGGGCAGTCATAGGCTCCTTCCCCATAAGTACTCATGGAAGAAGCTACGATCAGTTTGCTGACCCTGTTCTTCCGGTTGACCAGAATATCAAGGAGGTTGGCGGTCCCCAGGGTGTTGGCCTCCATGTAACGCTTAATCTGATACATCGACTGGCCAACCCCGACCATGGCCGCGTCATGGCAGACAACATCCACCCCGTTAATCGCTTTGGCCAGAGCATCGTAGTTGAGGACATCCTCACGGATAAATTCAGCATCCGGATTGAGATAACCCGGGACTTCCCCCCCCGGATGAACCTGGGGCTCGATATTGTCATAGATCCTGACCTCATGCCCCTGCTTGATCAGTTCATCAACTAAAAAACTTCCAATAAACCCGGCGCCACCGGTACATAAAATTTTCATCTGTTACTCCTTCCTTCTTCCTTTTAATCATTCTGGTTTTAAGCCAGATTATACATACGAGAAAGTAGAACTCAAGAGAGATTTTCGGAAAAAGATTAGTCCCATCGACAATTCTCACTTCGGCAGTCATCGGAAAAAAGTTCTCCACATAAAATATCTTGATATGTGTCATAGCAAACTCCACGAAATACCAGGCGACACGGCACTGTAGCCATATCTGAACAATCGTTCAGATATGGCTACAGTAAATATTTTTTGCTGGATTTAGATGTGAATCTTAGGAAGCATAAATATTTTTGAGTTACTGATCACGGTTGATAAATTCTACTATTCCGCATACTATATCAAATATCGCTTAATTTATTGCTTCGGAATTTCAATAACCTCTAAGGAAAGCAGGAAGGCAGAAGGGGGATTACTTTAAATTCTCCTGATTTCCTGCTTTCCTTAGAGGTAAAGTTGCCCAAGCGAAGCGAGGCTAAGTTAAAGCGCTCAACAAATAATCATGAAATTACCTTTGCCGATAAGGGCAAGAAAAATAATGTTTTCTCCCGCGGAAAAAATATTTAATCAGTTCCGGATATTCAACCGCTACCTCATCCCTTACTGGTCCCTGGAGTCTCTGGTGCTGCTGATCGTGCTGATTACCACCATCCTGGGGCTTTTAGGACCGGCCCTGGCAGGGGTTACCATCGACCGGGCTCTGCTCAAGCAGGATCTCTATCTCTTCCGGATGCTTCTGCTGATCAGTCTATTGCTGGCCGTCTTCACGGGCGGACTATCCATAATCCGGACTTACCTCACCGCGTATATCGGACGGATGCTCACCTTCGATCTTCGTCGGGACTATACCCGCCACCTCTTCCGGCTCTCATTTACCGACTTCCATCGCCGACCGACCGGAGAACAGCTCTACCGCCTTGATTCCGACCTCAGCACGGCGGCGGGGCTAGCCTCCGAATCCATCCCCCGGATCCTGGTCACCATCAGCCACTTCATCTTTCTGACCGGGATCTGCCTCTATTTGGAGTGGAGATTAACTCTCATCGCCATCCTGCTCACCCCCCTCTTCTATCTCCATAGCCGCTATTTTGGCCGGAGACAGAAAGATATCACCCGGTCTTTTAAAGATGCCTCCCAGGACTCCAACACCATGATCCAGGACGCCCTAGCGAATATCAAGCTGATCAAGGCATTCGGTCAAGATCGCTGGACGGTCCGCCGCTATCTCCATCATCGGCTCCGGATCATTCGTTTCGGACTGCACCGGGTCCGGGTCTCCATCACCGGCAACCTCACGGCCGGGCTCTTAAACTCAATCGCCCTGATCGGATTCTCTTACTATCTCGGCGTCCGGGTGATACGGGGAAGTATTTCGCTGGGAGAACTGGTGGCACTGACCATCTACCTGGCCCAGCTCTTTGTATCTATTAAGGGTATGGGGGGACTCTACCGGGATGTGATGGTCAAGCTGGTCTCCTGGGAGAGGGTTCGGGAGACATTCAGCCTGCCGATCCGAAAGGAGAAGCCGGATGCGGCAGCTCTTACCGCCCTCCGGGGAATAATCAGCTACCGATCCGTATCTTTCAGTTATCGGACGGATAAGACCACACTGATTGACATCTCGCTTCAGATCTACCCCGGAGAGTTTGTCGGCCTGGTCGGACCCAGCGGTTCCGGAAAGACCACTCTCTTGATGCTCCTTCTCCGCCTGATCGATCCCGACCGTGGTGAGATTTTAATCGACGGTCATAATCTTAGAGAGATCAAGTGGTCCTCCCTCCAGCCTTTTCTGGGGATCGCCCTGCAGGAGGCCTTTCTGCTCAACCTGACCATCGCCGAGAACCTGCGATTTGGACGGCCTGAAGCAACGGATGAGGAGATTCGGGAAGCACTTGAGATCGCCGACCTGACCGAAACGGTCCGGGAGATGGAGAAGGGACCTGAGTCGATGGTCGGCGAAGCCGGGAACCGACTCTCCGAAGGACAGCAGCAGAGGCTGAATATCGCCCGGGCCGTGATCGGCCGGCCCCGTATCTTGATCCTTGACGAGGCCACATCCGCAATCGGATTTGACTCTGAAGCCCGGATCCTATCCCGAATCAGGAAGGAACTGATTGGAACCACTATTCTCTTTGCTACTCACCGGGTCTCTTCTCTAAAGCAAGCCGATCGGATTCTGGTACTCAATGAGGGCCAACTGGTGGAGAACGGAACCCACAGGGAATTGATTAAACTGGATGGTTTCTATAAATCCCTCTATAAAGGTTAATCCATATTGCAAGAAGAAATACCAGATAAAAATAAATGATAAGACTATTACCCCAAAATAATCGGGATGCCGTAGCGAAGCGAAGGTCCCGCAGTCAGGCGGGGCAAGCACAAGTTCAGCAAAAATAAATTTTGACAGGACTATTACAGGCAGGACCATTAAAAACAAAAAGATATTGAGACAGGACGATTGCAGACAGGACGATTAAAAGCAGAAAAATATTGAGACAGGACGATTAAAAGCAAAAACAATTGAAGGCCAAGGCGAGGCTAATCGTCCTGTCTGCAATGGTCCTGTTATAAAAGGGGGTGAGGTAGGGGGTGAATCGTCCTGTCCCAAAATCGTCTTGTCAAAAAAGAGGCCGAGGTAGGGGCCAGGAGAATTATTAACAGGCAAAGAGTGACAACTTTAAATCAGGACTTAACCGGATAACTAGAATTTAAAAAATTCATTCACTCAACATAACCTATAACCATGACTATTAATACCACAAGATTCTTTAATCACCTGATGCGGCGGCGTCTGCTGATCTGGATAGTTACTCTCATCCTGATAGCCGGTTTCACCGTGGCCACGGGCGCGATTCTCTGGTCCGTCCGGATGAACCTTACTTACCGGGCCGAGATCAGACCACAGGCCCGGGAGGGGTGGGATGGATCGATTATGGCCATAATCCCGGCCACCGCCTTTCAATCGATCCAAAAAGGTGACAAGGTCATAATTGTTCCGGAGGGAGAAAAAAAAGAAGAAGGTGTTATCCGTTCCGTGGTAACCGGACCGGAAGAGGTTAAACTGAAGATCACCGGTAATTATCAGCCGAAGGAAAAAACCGAAGCCCTCATCACCCTCCGGGCGGAACGGCTGATCGCCGCGTTTCTGCGTTAGTTGGAATGGGGAGTAGTGAGTAGGGAGTTGACACATATGGAAGGCAGGCGACAGAGATAAAGACTGAACATTTGCTTGCATCCCGATTATTTCGGGGCAACGTTCAACGCTCAACTTTCAACGTTCCCTCCGTCTTCCGCCCTCCGTCCTCCGTCTTCTGTCCTCTGATTACCTCTCCACCGGATCATCCAGGCCAGCATGAAACCCGGGGATCTGGTCCTCCCGGAGCATAATATTGCAGAGCATCTCTATCCCGGAAAGAAGTTCCCCCTGTTCCGGAGTAATAAAGGCGATTGCCTTTCCGCTTTCATTCATCCGGGCTGAGCGTCCAACCCGGTGGAGATAATCTTCCGGATTATCGGGGAGATCATAGTTGATGATGTGGGTAATCCCCGGGACATCTATTCCCCGTCCCATCACATCGGTGGCTACCAGAATATTCACCTTCTTCTCCCGGAAGCTGGATATCGCCTTGTCGCGGCGCGACTGCTGCAGATCCCCGTGAATGAAGCTGGAGTTATAATGCTTCTCCTTGAGCCTCCTCCCGATACGTTCGGTGCCTCGTTTGGTCCGGCAGAATATCAGAGCCAGTTCCGGATTATCTCTCTTCAGGAGCCGATCGAGCAGGGCGAATTTACGTCGGGGAGAGACGGCAAAATAACTCTGGTCAAGATTTTCAACAGAGGGATTTTCTTCCTCGAGCGCGGAGATCCGGATCGGATCGCGGAGAAACCGCTCGGCCAGTCGCATGATATCCGGCGGTAAGGTGGCGGAGAGGAACATGATCTGGCGGCGATTTTTGCACTGCCGGAGGATCGTGCCGATATCCTTCCGGAATCCCATATCAAACATCCGGTCAACCTCATCCAGGACCACTATGGTGAAATCACGAAAATCCATCGTACGCCGCTGTCCGTGATCAAGGAGCCGCCCGGGAGTACCAACCACGATCTCCGGCTTATTTTTTAATTGCCTGATCTGGGGTTCGATCTTGGTCCCTCCATAGACGGCCAGGGAATAGGGTGGACCGTCTCCGGTCATCTTCCGGCACTCCACTTTGATCTGCTCCGCCAGTTCCCTGGTTGGAACCAGAACCAGTACCCTTATCTTCTCCCCACCATAGAAACGATGAAAGAGCGGAAGGAGGAAGGCGGCTGTCTTCCCGGTCCCGGTCCGGGCCCGACCGATGCAGTCCCGATCGGTCAGAGCCACCGGGATAAATTTTTCCTGAATTTCGGAGGGGGCAACGAAACCAATCCGCTCTACAGCGGCCAGCGTTTTCTCCCCCAGTCCCAGGCCGGCAAATGAGACCTGAGTATTTTGTTTTTCTTCTTCTATTATTGTATTCATAATCCGGCACCATACTCTAACCATGGTTTGAGGGCAATCATTGTTTCTTCTTCCATGTGCCGAATTAGGAATTTAAATTCGCCACAAAGGCACGAAGACACTAAGAAAACCAGGGAAAAAATAAAGCAAAAAGAGAGATGATTTCACCGCAGAGACGCAGAGAACGCAGAGAAAGATAAAAACTAACTACCCTACATAATTAATTGGGTTATAGTTTTCTCATCCCATTATCCATCGGGATCCCGGTTGTTTTAATTGATATTACCGGGTCCCGAAATCCTTCGGGATCCCGAGTTGTTTAATATTCAGTCTCGGGTCCCGAAATCCTTCGGGATCCCGAGTTGTTTAATATTCAGTCTCGGGTCCCGAAATCCTTCGGGATCCCGAGTTGTTTAATATTCAGTCTCGGGACAATAAATGAGATAATACTGGAGTACTGGAGTAATGGAGTGATGGGGGCGCCTTCCCAACACTCCAATACTCCAATATT
>CAKZYZ010000322.1 GCA_937885075.1 uncultured bacterium
GGTGCGGTTACCGAATTTCTTTATGACGGCCTGAATATCTTGCAGGATCTGAAAGCAGATGGCACTATTAAGACGGCTTATCTGCAGGGTGTCGGGATTGACAAACTTATTTCAGTCAGCGATTGGAATGGCCAGACAGTTATCCAATCCACAAGTTACTATCACTCCGACGCCCTCGGCAGTGTTCGCTCTTTGACAGATGAAGGTGGCAATGCGGTAAAGACATACACCTACGACGCCTGGGGAAAGGTGACATCCGAGACCGGGACCTCTGGGAATGAATATAAATTCACCTCCCGCCGGTGGGAAGAAGAGATCGGATTGCAGTACAACCGGGCCCGGTTCTATGACCCGGAGTTAGGGAGATTCATCACCCGGGATCCCCTCACAGGAGGCCCCGATGATCCAAGTATCTCATACAAAGGCAATTTCTTCGTTTTTGTGGAAAGAGTCATTAAGGAATATTTGGATAGCTCCGAACCTTGGAAAAGACAAAACCGGTATATTTATGTTTGTAATAATCCCATTAACCGGATTGATCCATTGGGTTTAGATGATATTGCAATCGTTCCTGTGCCAGAAGGTAATCCCAATAGTCCAGAATATAAATCTGAAGTAGATATGGTAGACAATCGGAAGTTGGAAGCTTCAGAAAGAGGGCCTGATGATACGCCGTTGAAAGTTATTCCAGTGAGAAGCCGGGAAGAAGCAACCGCCAAATTAAAAAATGAAAAAGACATTGATAGCATAACGGTTGATGCTCATGGAGGACCTGGTAAACAATTGGTCGGATCATTAGGATCTGCTATAGAAGATGAGGAAAAAACTATAACCAAGGATAATGTAGGAGAAACATTCGGAGATTTAGATCTAAAAGAGAATGCATTTATAAAATATGAAGGCTGCGAAGTTGGCCAAGGGCCTAAAGGAAGTGCATTACTCAGGGAAACTGCAGAAGTTACTAAGAGGCGAACAGAAGCATCCACAGGGAAGACGTCCACTAAAGTAACGAGAAATTCCTCAGGAGAGCCAGTTTATGGTCAAAAAACTCATGAAGGAGTAAAAAAGGTGGCCGAGCCAGGGGAAGAACCATATGTTGAAATGCATGATGAAAATTATGATAGATATCAATCCCAATAATATCATGGTGATTTGCTGTATGACTATAATGGGCATATTCCTGAGTTGCAAGAGTGCCGAAAATCATATTTTCATGCAACAATTACCAGAAGGGTATTTTGAAGGGGCTAAGAAAATTATATTTCTATCCCGCGGAAAAGAAATTACGGATAAAGATTATATCTCCAATATTCTCAAGCATTTTGATTTGAGCGATCGAAGGGTTGAGTATTTTGCTTATATTCCTTTATATATTCAAGTTACATTGAAAGACGATAGAAATGTATTAATAGGTTTCAATCCCATCAATTGGTGGTTCAAGAACGATCCAAATGGCAATGTCAGAGATATTAAGGGCCAGAGTAGCTTTTATGAATTATTTTATGATCTGGATGAAAAATATGGCCCATTTTCAGAGTAAGAAATAACTGGTGTTGGGTTTGAAAATATCTTAGAAGGAATACCCACCGGCCCGGACGGAATGACGGCAATAGCAATATTATCTCATATCAATACGATGAATTAAACCGGCTCGAAGTCAGAACCTTCCCCTACTCATCCTGGGTGAGTTATACCTATGATCCCAATGGTAATCGCGTGACTATGACGGACCCGAATGGGACCATTGACTATAATTATGATCAACTCAACCGTATGTATGAGACCACAGTTTACGGAGATAAGGTCATCTCCTATACTTATGACGAGAACTCCAACCGCGCCACCATGACCTCCCCGGATTATGGGACTATTCAGTATCCGGATTACGATGAACTTAACCGGCTGAAAGAGATAATCGATCCCCAATCGGGGGCCACCTCCTATGATTATGATCCGGGGAGCCGCTTGATCGAGATGACCTACCCCAATGGCGCCGAAGCCACCTACGATTATGACGACGCCAATCGCCTCCTCAGCCAGCGCACTGAGTTCAATCAGCAGACCGTTGCCTATTTCGGATATACCTATGATAATGTCGGCAACCGCTTCTCCATGATCGACCTCCAGGGGACGACCGGTTATCAATATGATGATCTGTATCGGTTAACCGCGGTTAATTATCCGGATAGCTCCTGGGCGTCCTATACGTATGACGCCGTGGGAAATCGCCTTTATCGGCACGGTCCATCCGGAACTCTAACTTATAATTATAACCGAGCCAACGAGCTTCAATTCATCGATCCGGATAATCTTTCTTCCTGGGCTACGGTCACCGGCACTGTCTCGGATCTGGATAGGAACGGTAATCCGGCGGCAGTGGTCTCCGTAACGGTCAACAATATCCCGGCGGAGATAAACGGTAACACCTTTACTGTTCAGAGTGTCCCGATTGTTTTAGGAGAAAACCAGATCACCGCCGTCGCTGTCGATCAAAGCGGCGGCATCTCCCGGCATGGCATTACCGTCCATGGAGAAAAAGCAAGCGGTGGATATACCGAATTTGAATACGACGCAAACGGCAACCTGGTCAGTAAAACGGAACACGGTCAGACTCCCGCGACCACCACCTATGCGTATGATTATGAGAACCGCCTGACCGAAGTCTCCTGGTCGGCTAATTCCAGCAATGAGTTTGTTTACGACGGGGATAAACGGAGGATCAGCAAGACCGCCGCCGACGGTGCGGTTACCAAATTTCTCTATGACGGCCTGAATATCTTGCAGGATCTGGAAGAAGATGGCAGTATTAAGACGGCTTATCTGCAGGGTGTCGGGATTGATAAACTGATCTCGGTCAGCGATTGGAACGGGCAGACAACAATTCAATCAACCAATTACTATCACTCCGACGCCCTCGGCAGTGTTCGTTCTTTGACAGATGAAGGTGGCAATGAAGTAAAGACATACACCTACGACGCCTGGGGAAAGGTGACATCGGAGACAGGTTCCTCTGGGAATGAGTATAAATTCACCTCCCGCCGGTGGGAAGAAGAGATCAGCTTGCAGTATAACCGGGCAAGGTTCTATGATCCGGAGATCGGGAGATTTATCACCCGCGATCCCCTGACCGGCGGCCCCGATGATCCTAGTATTTCATACAAAGACAATCTCTTCGCTTTTGTGGAACGGGTCGTTAAGGAATATTTGGATGGATTTGAGATCGGAAGAGCACACGTCTGAACTCCAGTCACACTGATATATCTCGTATGCCGTCTTCTGCTTGAAAAAAAAAAAAAACTGACTAAAAAAAAAAAAAAAATATCTACCCATCATCTACTCACC
>CAKZYZ010000323.1 GCA_937885075.1 uncultured bacterium
GTGCCTCCTTATATTTTTCACCTATAAATACATTTTTCTCTTGCGCCTATTGGTAATATAGCATATATATGCTATATTAATAATAAAAAAAGGAGGCTTTTATGAGCAATGTAAAAATCAGAAAGATCAGAGGTCTGAGCAAACAGCCACGCTGAATAAATTTGTGAGGGGATGATTTTCAAAAATCCCTTGTGGATTTTTTAAACCACTCTTTTATGGTAGAATACACCTTGCAAGAAAGGAGGTGTATTGACGTGAATCAAAAACTTTTTTTTGACTGGGAAAAGTATGAGGGCATCCAGGTCATAGAATACCATGGGATAAAGACGGTCTTACTGAGTGGGCAACTATATATGAGTTGGAGAGTTGAAGACGATGCTTCTCAGCGGATGGCTATTGTCCAGTTACATCGTTCAGGTTTAGGCACACAAGAGAAGTTAGCGGAAATATTCGAGGTTCATGTTAATTCAGTCCAAAATTATATTGCTGCTTTCGCAAGGGGTGGAATAGCAGATTTAGTGAACCGGCAAAGTGGGCCGAGAGAATCCTGGAAGATCACGCCGGAGATAAAGTTCAAGATTATAGAAGTAGCTTTTAGGAACAGGGATATTTCATATGAACAGATGGTAAAAGTGCTTAAGCACCGGTGGGGAGTGAGTGTAAGCATAAATAGTATTCGCAGCGTATTGAGGGAGAACGGATTTATTGAGGAACGGACTAACAAAGATGATTTATGGCAACAGGGAGATTTATTTGATAGAGGGAATAGAGAACAACTACAGATGGATTTTTTTGGCAGCGAAGAACCCCAGGTGCCCTTTTTGTCACTTTCATCGTTAGATATGGATAAGAGAGATGGTAACGATTCCTATTCAAAGGCAAAAGCTCGCTCATCTTATTCAAAAGCACAAAGGATATATTTAGACCAATTAGAACAAGGATTATACAGTGCCTATGCCGGGGGCTTACTTCTTATTCCTTTATTAGAGAAATATAACTATTTGCCGACGATAGAACGGGTAATCGATATAGAGACAAAAGGAGGTTTTGGTTTAGCCGAGCTATGTTTGACATTGTTCTACATTGATCTTTTCCGGATTGAATCAATGGAAAACTTCAAGACGGTATATCCGGAAGAGTTTGGACTCCTGATGGGTAAATCATTCAGTCCAAGCGTATTTACACTACGACGATTCTTGAATAAGGTAATGGAAAAAGGGGAAAGCGAAGAGCTGATCGATGAATTTGCCGGGGAATATTTAAGAAGCGGATTAGCCAGGTGGGGAGTGCTGTATATCGACGGACATTTCCTTCCTTATTATGGGGGGTATTCTATAAGCATGGGATATCACGGGGTGAGGAAGATCCCGATGAAGGGTAGTTATAATTTTTTAGCGGTAGATGAGAAGTATAATCCGGTTTTATTTTTAATCCGGTCATCATCTGAAGACTTACTCCAGAAGATCCCGGAAATTATTTTAAAAGCAAAAGATGCGGCACGACGAGCCGGTATTAGCGAAGAGGAGATAGAAGACCTAACTGTTGTCTTCGACCGGGAAGGATATAGTGCGGAATTATTCAGGATACTTGACGGTAGAGATAGTGAGAATAAGAAGTATAAAGCACGATTTATCACCTGGGCAAAATATTCTGACCGATGGGTTAATGATATAAAAGATAATAAATTTGACGGGCGTATGACTATAGATTATGAGGTACGAAAATCTGAGGAGCTAAAATATTTTAAGACCCATCGAATGATGAATAAGTACGGCAAGATACGGGCAATAGTAATAGAGAGTGGGAAAGACAAAAGACGGGCGGCCATTTATGTTAATGATGACGAGATAGAGGTAGAGAGGATCGTACAACCTATCTGTCGGAGATGGGGGCATGAGAATTTCTTCAAGGAGATGATGAGAAAGTATCTAATCAATTATTCCCCTGGTTATGATGCGGAGAAGATAGAAGATCAGCCAATGGTAGATAATCCCAAAGTAAAAGAGTTAAAGCAGCAAAGGGTCAATCTAAGAAGTGAAATTACTAAGATTAAGTCAAAGTTCGGGGATGAGGTTCTGGAAGATATGGAAAAAGACGAGGAGTGGGAGGAGATAAGAAAGAAGAGGATTTTGACTATAGCCGATATAGAAAGTATTCGGAGCCGGATCACCTTGCTCAATATAGAAATTGATAAACTTCCATCGAAGGTTAGATTTGATGAGGCACACAGAGGGAAGAAGTTAGTTGAGCTTAATTACGAGAAGAAGCGATTTCTGGATTGTATAAAGGTGTTTACCTATAACATGGAGAAAAAGATGGGTGAACTTCTTTCCAATTATTACGACCGGGAGAAAGAGATCTGGCCGGCTGTTGCCATGATAGTCAGAAGGGGAGCATATATTAAATTAGAGGGTGGGAAGTTAAGAGTTCAATTGGGGAGGTTTAAGAACCCGGAGATTGATTATGCCGCCAGGCATCTTTGTGAAGACTTGAACCGGATGAATCCGTTTACTCTCGATAAATTCCATCTGCCGATACATTATGAGGTGGGGTAATACAGGGTAACCCACAAAACATTTTTGAATATTTCAGAAGATTATGGCTGTTTGCTCAGACCTCTGACACCCAACTTTGATAACGTAACGGCGTCGAAGTATCCCCATTTATCTCCCGTGTCTCCGGCGTAGATCAATACACCGTCCGGCACAAAGCGCGGAGCAAAAGCCTCAATGATCGCCCGAATCAACTCACTATGCTCTCCCGGACTGAGATGAATTTTCCG
>CAKZYZ010000324.1 GCA_937885075.1 uncultured bacterium
AAACGGGTGAGACAGAGTAGACGAGCAGGAATGAAAGTGAAAGAAAAAAGGAAAAGAAGAGGAAAAAGAAAAAAAAAAGAAGAGATGATATTTTTTTTTTTTTTTCAAGCAGAAGACGGCATACGAGATATATCAGTGTGACTGGAGTTCAGACGTGTGCTCTTCCGATCTGAAGTAAATTTAAAGAGTGAGAAGATTCATAATGCCCTCACCTCGCTCCGGGCGCTGGCTCTCTTCGAGAAGGACGTGAGTTATGTCATCAATGAGAATCAGGTTGTTATTGTAGATGAGTTTACCGGTCGATTGATGCCGGGGAGGCGTTACAGCGATGGACTCCATCAGGCGCTGGAAGCCAAAGAAGGGGTCAGGATCGAGCGGGAGACCCAGACAATGGCCTCGGTTACTATCCAGAACTATTTCCGGATGTATGAAAAACTCTCCGGGATGACCGGCACCGCCGAGACCGAGGCGGTTGAATTCGATAAGATATATAAGCTGGATGTGGTGGTTATTCCTACCAACCGGCCGATCGCCCGGATAAATCATAATGACAAGATATATAAGACCAGAAATGAGAAGTACAAGGCGGTGATCGATGAGATCCAGGAATATCATCGCCGCGGCCAGCCGGTTCTGGTCGGGACGGTGACCGTAGAGACCTCGGAGGTCTTGAGCCGCCTCCTGAAGAGACGAAAGGTTCCTCACAATGTATTGAATGCCCGCTACCACCAGCAGGAAGCCGATATTATCTCCCGGGCCGGGCAGCCCGGAGCCGTGACGATCTCTACCAATATGGCCGGCCGGGGAACCGATATTAAGCTGGGGAAAGGGGTGGTGGAGATGGGGGGGCTGCATATTGTCGGGACTGAACGGCACGAGGCCCGGAGGATCGATCTCCAGCTCCGCGGCCGGGCCGCCCGGCAGGGCGATCCGGGATCATCCCGATTCTATCTCTCTCTGGAAGATGACCTGATGCGCCTCTTCGGATCGGATCGGATCGCCGGAATTATGAGCAAGATGGGACTGGAGGAGGGTGAGGAGATGACCCACCCTCTCCTTTCCCGGGCTATTGTTACCGCCCAGAAACGAGTGGAAGGGCATAACTTCTCCATCCGGGAACAGGTCCTCAAATATGACGATATTATCAATAAGCAGCGGGAAGAGGTCTATGGCTTCAGAAATAATATTATAGATAGCTCCCATCCCCGCCGGGGGATTATGGCGATGATTGAGGAAGTTGTTGAAGAGAAGGTTTTAGGCTATTGCCCCGCCGGTATCCCGCCCGAGGAGTGGAACTGGCAGTTACTGGGGTCCTGGATCAGCAGTACCTTCCCCATCCAGATTGACCCCGAGAAATGGGGAAAAGAGGAAGATCTGAATCCCGATACGGTTGTCGAGAGAGTGCTGGAGATGGTCAACCGGATATATGATTTCAAAGAGGAGTATGAGGGTGAAGAGAACATGCGGCAGCTGGAGAAGCTGGTTGTACTGGGGGTAATCGACCGCCTCTGGCAGGAACATCTCTACGCGATGGATGATCTCCGCCAGGGTATCTCATTGCGCGCCCATGCCCAGATCGATCCATTGATCGCCTATAAACAGGAGAGCTTTAAGATGTTCTCGGAGATGGAGGAGAATCTGAAGGAGAAGGTGGCCGCTAATATCTTTCGGAGTTCCATCCGCCCGCCGGTTGAGAGTGCCCCGGAGAGGTTTGTCCATGAGCAGGTCCGGGCCTTCGGCCATAACCTCCCGGCTCCAGCCCCATCGCCGGGTGCGGCCCCGATGGGAACTCCTCCCGGACTTCCGCCCGGAACCCCGCCGCCCCCCCCCGGATCGGGACCGCAGGCAACCGTTCGCCGGGACGGGAAGAAGACCGGCCCTAACGACCCCTGCCCCTGCGGATCAGGTAAGAAGTTCAAGAAGTGCTGCGGGAGATAAAATTTTCTTTGAAAATTTTATCCGGTTATCCTACCAGACATTTCCCTCCACTCTGTAATTTTCAGCATGACAAAGAATAGCATAAAAAGTATCGGATTGGCCCTCCTGAGCGGAGTTCTGCTCTTGCTGCCGTTTCTTAATTTCTCCCTATCTCCTCTGGCCGGGGTTGCCCTGATCCCTCTGATCCTGGTATGCGCCGGTCGGCGGGTAAGGGAAGGAGCTCTCCTTGGCTTCCTGGCCGGGATTATCTATGGGTATGGCGGGATGTTCTGGCTGGCCCGGGTAACCCCGGGTGGATACGGTGTTCTGGGAGGATACCTGGCATTGTATGTCGCGGTATGGGCAGGATGGATCAGCTGGCTCTCCAACAGGAGACGGGGCTGGATCTGGTGGGCGGCGCCCGCCGGGTGGGTGGCGCTGGAGTACCTCAGAACATATCTCTTTACCGGTATCCCCTGGAACCTCCTGGGGATCACTCAGGTTAAGGTTCTTCCCCTGATCCAGATCGCCTCGATAACGGGTGTCTATGGGGTCTCATTTCTGGTGGTGCTGGTTAATTCCGTATTGGCCGGTCTCTCTCTTTCATCCTCTTCCGGATCGAGTGGTAAGCATCGGCTGCGCGGACGATTGATACCTCTGCTTGTCGCGGGAGTGGTTGTCATGGCGACTTTGATCTATGGGTTCCGGAGATTGGAGGAGAGTGATGATCATTCCCCGGACGCGGAGCCTCTGGCGATTACTCTGGTTCAGGGAGGAATTCCCCAGGAATTGAAATGGAAGCCATCTCTGGCCGCGGCTCATTTTAAGACATATCTTGAATTGAGCCGGGCGGCGCTGAAGGCCGGGTCGGATCTGGTCCTCTGGCCCGAATCGGCGCTGCCTTTTTATCTGGAGCAGCATCCGTCAATCCAGAGGGTACTCTCAAAGCTGGCAGCTGAAGGAGATGCTTCTCTCTTAATCGGGGGAGACTATCGATCAAAGGCAGCCCCATTGCGGTACTTTAACAGCGCCTATTTCTTCACCCCGGATCTCCCGGGCTGGGAGAGATATGACAAGACCCATCTGGTGCCGTTTGGCGAATATACTCCCTTAAAGAAGTTCCTGCCCTTTGTCAGCGCCGTAGTCCCCTGGGAAGATGATTTTTCCGCGGGGGAGCAGTTGATCCTCTTTAATCTCCCCCGATCCATCGATGGCTCATCCCGGGTTTTACGATTGGGAACATTGATCTGTTTTGAAGATATATTTCCCGGTCTGGTCAGGGAGATGGTTTTACAGGGTGCCGGACTATTGGTAAATCTGACCAATGATGCCTGGTATGGGAGAACCATCGCCCCTTTCCAGCATGCCTACCTCTCCCTCTTCCGGGCGGTAGAGAATCGGATCTACCTGGTCCGCGCGACCAATACCGGCTATTCATGTGTAATCGATCCCTGCGGACGTATAATAGGGGAGGTGGCCGACAAGACCGGAGAATCGCTCTTCATCTCAGACTGGGCCACAATAAAAATAACCCCAACTCCTGCCGGAACGTTCTACACCCGATGGGGAGACATATTCAGCTGGCTCTGTATCGTCGCGGTATTAGCCGCCTCATTCTTTAATCGGGGTCGGACCACACTAACATGTTGAACTGCAATACTTTAACTAGAAAAATAGCCTGAAATATGGCCTTAGACGCGTTTTATGGCCCTGTTTTGGGCTTCTAAGAGGGGATTTGCTGAAATTATGCCACGTGCTAATCGATATATTTTGCCCCAACAACTTTACCATATTACCCATCGTTGTCATGATCGATCCTATCTCTTGCGTTTCTCTAAAGATCGAAATGTTTATCGAGAGTGGCTGAGAGAAGGCTCGCACCGCTACGGTGTTCCTATCCTGGGCTACTGTCTGACTTCAACTCATATTCATCTGATAGCATATTCGAAAAAGGAAGGATCAATCAGCCGGTTAATGCAATTGGTGGAAGGATGTGTGGCTCAACAATACAATAGGCGAAAGAAACGGAAAGGAGCGTATTGGGAGGATCGGTATCACTGTACTCTCATTGACACAGGCAGGTATCTATGGAACTGTCTGATATATATTGATCTTAACATGGTAAGAGCCGGCGTGGTAAATCATCCCGAACAGTGGGAGTGGAGTGGTTATCGTGAATTAATGGGGAAGAGGAAAAGATACCGGATTCTTGATCTCTACCGACTGATGGATAAATGCCGGGTTAATTCTATTGATGAATTACAGGATAAATATCAATTGATCCTGGGGCGATATCTGGATAGAGGTGTTATGGAACGCGAACCGCAATGGACGGAAAGTTTAGCTGTGGGGGATAAAATATTTATTGATTCGGTTAAAGATCTCCTTGGAGTCAGACGAACCAGCCTTATTGAAGAGGAGATAGCATCTGATGATGGGAGTTCTATCTGGTCAATCCGGGAGAAAAAAGCCAAATATGGCTCTTAGAAGCTCTTTTTGGCCCCGAAAAACGCGTCTAAGCCCGTATTTGGATGCTAAAACAGAAGTAACATGTTGATATACAATAAGTTAGTGTGGTCCGACCCCGAGTTAACCTCGAGTTAGGACCCCGAGTTGGACCAAATTGTAGCCGCGGTCGCTGACCGCGGAAGCCTGGGTTGAGGTCAATGACCTCGGCTATAGGGTGGGAGAACTAAGCAAAGTTGTAACCCTGATTTAACCATTTTAACATTGGGAGAAAATGATATGACTGGAGAAATTGATGATCGGTTGAAGGATATTAAAGAACGTTATGCCCGAATGCGGGGGTATCTTTGACCTCGCGACATTGAAGGTTCGATTGGCCGAACTGGAGAATGAGATGGGTCTCCCTGGTTTCTGGGATCATCAGGAGCTGGCCCAGAAATTGGTCCAGGAACTTAAACGAACCAAGGAACTGGTGGAACCGTGGGGGAGGCTGGAATCGGAGATTACCGATCTGGGCGAGATAATTGAATTAGCCGGTGAGGATGAGAGTCTGGCCGATGAAGTTGCCGATGAGGTGGCTGGTCTGGAAGACAAACTGAATCGTCTTGAGTTCAGTGTTATTCTCTCCCGTCCCGAAGACTCAAAAACGGCTATCCTCAGTATTCAAGCCGGCGCCGGGGGGACAGAGTCCTGCGACTGGGCCGAGATGCTCTGGAGGATGTACACCCACTGGTGTGAAGAGAAGAAGTATTCCGTCAAAGTAATCGCGCTGACCCCCGGGGAAGAGGCCGGAATTAAGAGTATGACCGCGGTCATTGAGGGGAGTTATGCCTTTGGCTATCTGAAATCCGAGCGCGGTGTCCATAGGCTGGTCCGGATATCTCCTTTTGACTCACAGAGCCGCCGCCATACTTCATTTGTCTCGGTTGACATTGTTCCGGAGGTGGGTGATGAGATTGAAGTGGTAATTGATGAAAAGGATCTCCGGATAGATACTTATCGTTCCTCCGGCGCGGGAGGTCAGCATGTGAACGTCACCGACTCCGCGGTCCGGATAACTCACCTTCCTACCGGAGTAGTGGTACAGTGCCAGAATGAGCGCTCCCAGCATAAGAACCGGTCGATGGCTCTTAAAGTGCTGAAATCCCGTCTCTATCAGCTGGAACTGGCGGCCCGGAAGAAGGAACTGGCCGACCATTATGATAAGCAGAAGAGGATTGAGTGGGGAAGCCAGATCCGGTCGTATGTCTTTCAGCCCTACACGATGGTCAAGGATCATAGAACCGGCTTGACGATAGGTAATATCAAAAAGGTGATGGATGGAGATCTTGATCCGTTCATTCTGGAGTATCTCAGGACTACCGGTGGGGCGGAGTGATCTGGGGGCGGAGGGCGGAGGACGGAAGACAGAGGAAGGAGGACGGGAGACAGAAGACGGAGGGCGGAAGACTGAAGACGGAGGGCGGATGACGGAAGACCGTTGGGCAGTGGGGAGTAGAGAGAATGTCCAATATCCAATGACCAATATCCAATTTCAGTAATCAGCTGAAGGATAGAGAACACAGGAAAATCATCTTTATACATATTCTAATATTGTGTATATATTATTTTTCTGGAGGAAAAATAATATGAATGAATTGAAAGAACAGAGACTGAAGAAATTAAATGAACTCTCCGATCTGGGGATCCGGCCTTTCGGCGGGCGTTTTGACCGGAGAGATACAGCAGCCGATTGCCATGATGGATACCTGGAAGGGAAAGAGGTAACTGCGGCGGGACGGCTGACCGCTATCCGGGGACACGGGAAGACCTCCTTCTGCGATCTCCGGGACTCCAGCGGGAAGATTCAGCTCTATATCCGCAAGGATAGTATCGGGGAGGAGGCTTTTGCTGTCATCAAGCTCCTGGATCTGGGAGATATCGTGGGGGCAGAGGGGACTCTCTTTACCACCCATAAAGGGGAGATCAGTATTCTGGTCAGTAAGCTGACCCTGTTGAGTAAAGCTCTCCAGCCGCTCCCGGAGAAATGGCACGGACTGAAAGACCGTGAGATCCGTTACCGGAAGCGTTATCTCGATCTGATTGTGAATGAAGATGTAAGGAACCTCTTCCGGAAGCGCTCCCGAATAATCAGGGAGATCAGGAGATTTCTGGAAGAGAGGGGTTTTCTTGAAGTGGAGACTCCGATGATGCAGGTGATCCCGGGCGGGGCGGCGGCGAGGCCGTTTGAGACATTCTATACCGCGCTTAACTCTAAGATGTATTTCCGGATCGCTCCGGAGCTGTATCTGAAGAGGCTCCTGGTCGGGGGATTCGAGAAGGTCTATGAATTGAACCGGAACTTCAGAAATGAAGGCCTCTCCCGCAAGCATAATCCCGAGTTTACCATGTTAGAGATCTATGAGGCATACGGAGATTGCCGGACGATGATGGAGCTGGTTGAAGCATTGGTGACAGAGGTCGCCGAAGCGTCTGACTGCGGACTCCGGATTGAGCATGGGGAGAACGTTGTCGATCTTAAACGTCCCTGGCGCAGGGTAAAGTATCGCGACCTTATATGTGAATATATGAAGGATCCGGATTGGTTTTCCCAAACACCGGCCGAGATGGTTGCTTCCGCGGCGGATCTGGAACTGGATATCTCCGATCAGATGCTTCCGGGAGAGATCACCCATGAGATCTATGAGAAGTGTATCGAACCCGGCCTGATCCAGCCGACCTTTGTTCTTGATCTGCCGGCTGAGCTTGTTCCTCTGGCCAAATCCCGCGAAGATGATTCATCACTGGTCGATGTCTTTGAACTGGTGGTAAACGGATCCGAACTGGCCCCGGGATATTCCGAACTGAATGACCCGATCGAGCAGCGTCAGAGATTTCAAGCCCAGGAGGATCGGAGCGATCAGGCAGGAGAGGGGGGAAAGATCGACGAAGAATTCCAGATCGGAAGAGCATCGTGTAGGGTAAGAGTGTAGATCTCGGTGGTCGCCGTATCATTAAAACAAAAAA
>CAKZYZ010000325.1 GCA_937885075.1 uncultured bacterium
CGGGACAATAAATGAGATAATACTGGAGTACTGGAGTAATGGAGTGATGGGGGCGCCTTCCCAACACTCCAATACTCCAATATTCCAGAACAGTTGCCCGGAGCAAAGCGACGGGCTATGTTCTATTATGTACCACGGGAAAAAAGATATCCTTAGCTCTCTTGCTCCGTTGAGAGATGAAATGCGTGAGGTACGGATTAACCGCAATCGTCTCTCTGAATTCTGTACCGGTATCGGAGAGGGCGCCTTTCCCGAACCGGACTGGGATTTTCCCTTTATCTATCCTTCCTTAAATAATATCGGCGTTGATTACTTCATGCTGATGAACGCCCTGAATTTCTGCTACTGGGGATCACCAAAATGGACCGTGATCTACAAGGATAAAGCACTCGATGGGGCCTGGGCGATGTTCGGGGCTCTGAGCCGGGCGATTGACGAGAAAGTTCCAATCCATGAAGGCGAGTTTCTCGCTACCGCCGGCGATGATGAGATCAGGAGGATCTTCCGGGGAGAGGGAGAGATACCTCTGCTGGAAGAGCGGGTGGCTATCTGCCGGGAAGTAGGGAGAGTGCTGGCAGATCGCTTTGAGGGCCGGTTTTATCATCTGGTGGAAGAAGCCGCCGGGAGCGCGGTCGAATTGGTCCGATTACTGATCTCATATTTCCCGTCCTTTGATGATTCAGCCCAATGGGAAGGAGAACTGCTCCTCTTCTATAAACGGGCCCAACTGGCGACGGCGATGCTCTCTGAGCAATGGAAAGGAAACGGAGCCGGCAAATTCCGGGACATTAATGAGCTGACCGCGTCCGCGGATTACAAGATCCCTCAGGTTCTCCGCCGGCTGGGGATCCTGGAATATTCAACTATGCTGGAAGAGTTTATAGACAAAAAACGCCTGATGCCGGCACGGTCCCGGGAGGAACTTGAGATCAGAACCGCCACTATCCTGTCCTGTGAACTGATCCGGGAAGAGTTAGAGGATAAAATACCCGGGGTGTCATCCCAGGGGGTTGACCGGATGCTCTGGCATATCGGGCAGAAAAAATCCCCGGATGATAAGCCTTATCATCTTACTCTTACGACGGATTACTAAGTGCCTAAAGTTTGAAGTGCCTAAAGTTAAATAATTCGCCTCGCCACCCTGGCAGAATTCAGACGGGCGGGGCGGCCGTGAGACCATATAATTGTTTATTTTTGGGCAATGACCATAATACTCTCAAAGATCTTGAGCTGTACAATTAATGGAATCTTGATTCATGAAAAAGAAAAAAAATGTCTTATTTGTCTGTATCGGGAACTCCTGCCGGAGTCAGATGGCGGAAGGGTACGGGCGAGCCTGGGGTTCGGAGGTGATGGAGGCTACGAGCGCCGGGATATACGCGATCGGTTTCATCAACGAGCCGGTCATCGAAGTTATGCGGGAAGAAGGGATCGATATCTCCGGCGGACACCCGAAGCAGATCACCCGGGAGATGGTGGAGGAGGCCGACCTGGTGATCGCGCTGGGAGGCGATCCGGAGCTTTTCTTCCCGGTTCTATTGAAGGATAAATTAATTACCTGGCCGACCCCGGATCCATTCGGAGACTCGCTGGAAAGAACCCGGGAGATCCGGGATATGATTAAAACCCGGGTTTCCGACCTGATTATCGATCTGGCTAAAGATGAAGAGACAAATAATTGAACCGCGAATCTCGCGAATATTCGCTAAGTAATAATAGAAGAACTATTTAATTGGCCGAGCAGTGCGAGGTCTTAATTCTATCATGAAATTTCTGATCCAAATAACCGTTATTCTCCTCCTTATCGCCGGGTGCGGCCGCGAGACTCCGGATGGACCGGGGGGGGAGAGGGCCGACGGATCACCGGGAGGGAGAGAAAAGATACTCCGGGCCGGAAAACACCTCGCGGCCGGGCAGGTAAAAGAGGCCGAACTCCTCTTCCTTGAAGCCTGGGAAGAAGACTCCGCCTCGGAGACGGCAGCCGCGGGGCTCTGTCGGATTGCTCTCCTGACTAACCGTAACACGGAAGCAATTCGCTGGGGAGAGGAGGCGGTCCGGATCAATCCTACTCTGGCAGAGGCGTGGGAAGACCTGGGGAAGGGGCAGAAGATCGGAAGAGCACACGTCTGAACTCCAGTCACACTGATATATCTCGTATGCCGTCTTCTGCTTGAAAAAAAAAAGATAGAAAAAAGCAAGAAAGCACAACTCAACTCC
>CAKZYZ010000326.1 GCA_937885075.1 uncultured bacterium
CACGAAGGTCACGAAGAACACGAAGAAAAACAAAGAAAACTATGGAATTTTCCTTTGTTTCTTCAAATTCCTTCGTGAACTTCGTGTTCTTCGTGGTTTAAAAGGCTTTTCGAGTAAGGTCTAGCTACACCTTTCTTCGAAGAAACCTCTACCTCCCCCCCCTTTACTGTCCACTAATTGCACTAATTTACACTAATTGTTTCCCCCTGCCTCAGCCCCTTTTCTATCCTGAATCCTGTATCCCGCATCCTGCGCCGCCATTCCCCATTCCCTATTCCCCAAACACCACATACTCAGAGCTTAATATCTCCCTATCTATCTCCCTGACTGGAATATTGAAATTCTGAAGGAGGGCGGTATAGGGGAAGAGCTGAACATTGCGGGCAAAACCATCGCCGATGGAGATGACCATGTACACGGCCTCTGGTGAGCGCAGGGGGAAGAGAGCCACAAAGACAACCCCTCCTTTAAAATAATCTTCTCTAAGCAGATAGAGGTTATTCTGAGTGGAGGGGAAATACGCCGTTTTCGTGGTAGAAATCCACTGCTTATCTTTATCGTAATACCGCAGACTCCAGCCCACTCCGGGGACCCAACCTTCGGCATGGAGAATAAAGGTGAGCTCCAGAACTTCTTCTCCCGTGATCAAGCCGGGGGCGGGATTTGGAATAACTCTTATTCTCTGGATATCAAATACATTGGCCGCCAAAGCGGACGAAGTCATACCGATAACTACCGCCAGAGCCAGAGTAATGGTGAAACATAATAAATATTTTTTCATCTCAAATCAGCTCCCTTTATGAACTGTATCCCCCATCATACAATATAAAATTTGTTCAAAACAAAAAAGCTGCCCCGTCGGCGAAGGGGCTAATTTTATGAACAATAACCACGGGTACTATATATTTTATTAGATTTTAAAACATTACTTTTTCTAAAAATCTTTCCACTCCTCACCTCTACTTGCTGGGAACTCCTAGAAATCTATTTAGGAATTACCCGTTTTCTATCTTGTCCATAAGAACCTTCATCCGCTCAATAAAAAAAGGCAAAAGTTCCTCGCCGGAATGGGCTGAATCGTCGCCGAACATGAAGGATAGACCAGATCGGTTTAATTGGGAGATAACCGGATCTTTAAGAAGTCGGCGGAGGGCTGAGGATTGAACCATGGCCGATTTTTCTGCCAAGTCGGTCCGGTTTAGAAATAACCAGACCTGTTCCAGCGCGCTGAACAAGCGGGCCCAGACCACCCACGGCCGGAGCGCGGCGTTGCCAATCAATAAATCACGCCATTGGTCCGATACCAGCTTATAGTATCGATACCGGCCTTCGGTCTGCGACATTAGATAACCTGATTGGCTCATCTCGGCCAGAGCCTTGCTCACGGTAGCGGGAAAATAATAACAATCTCTCGCCATGGCTCGGGGTGATCCACGGTCGGCCAGCAGGAGATAGGCAATGATCTCACAACGGGCATTCACACCGAACATAGCACGAAGCCGGAGAAAAAGATTAGCCGGCAATTCGGAGCGGAATCGTAATGCCACACCGCGTTCTTTAAAGGGAGCGCGTGAAAATCCATATTTCAAAAAAAGCAGATCCTCTTGCCGCATTACCGGTATCGGTCGCCCATCTTTGAGAAAAAAAAGCGGTTCAGATTTATTTTCCTCAACGACTTTCTCACCGGCCAGACGCGCCCATTTGACCTCATGAACGGAATTCTTAATCGCGGCGGCTAGAGCACTAACCACGGCTTCTCCTCCGAAACTTTCTGTCTTCAACATTCGCTTGATTCTTTGCACGTTGACAAACCGGCCGTTGACGCGAAGCCATTCCAGTACCGCGTCGAATAACCTCGCGTCGTAACGAAGGATCGTGCAGGAGAAAATCAACAAGGCCTCCGGATCGATTACGGATCCCCTCCAGGTTTCACCATAACCTGAGACACCTAGAGTAGCCCACTGCCGCCAGAGGATTTCCAGCAGGCGGTCCCGGTACTCATTTTTAAAGTCGGTCAGCAACATCGTCATAGCCAAATTTCCTTATAAAGTCCTTGAGTATGAAAGCATATCCTCTTGAAACATCATGGGTCATCGACCATCTGGCCGCCGATTCCAACTCGTTCGGTGTCGGTTTGAGAGAGCGCAGGTCTTCCACATGATAACCGCCGGTGTCCACCGCCGCATATAATTTGAAGTGTATCTGATCCAGGCGATCAATAAAATGTACAGTCAGGTGGGAGCCGTATGACCTGAAATGCAGACGTTCCGAAAATCCCTGCGGGAGCCCCATCTGGAACAATCCACCTACCCCCTGACTCGGCCCATTATTCAGCCAATTATCGGGGAGGCCAAGATCCTCGGATACCTCGACCGACGCCGTGCGAAGCTCATCCGGCAATGGAGCGGGTGAATAGAGAACTCCCTTCCGGGCCAGGGCAACCACATCCACATCATTTGTCGGCCGGTAAACTACATCCGAAAGAATCAGTGCCGAGCCGTCGCAGACCACAAGTTCGATAGGTTGCGCGGCATTCTCCTCCAATCTAATAGCTAGACCCTGCTCGAAAAGGTATTTTCAACTATTTGTGCTCAAAAAACTAAGTATTCACCACGAAGGTCACGAAGAACACGAAGAAAAACAAAGAAAACTATGAAATTATTTCTGTTTTTTCATATTTCTTCGTGAACTTCGTGGTTTAAAATGCTTTTTGAGCAAGGTCTAGCTAGTAACTCCAGCGCCTGATTTAGATTTTTTCTGTCAAGTGGCTTATCCATGTCACGGCTTCTTATAGTAGCCATCTTGGCTACAATAAGTATGCATATTATTGCTATTTGATGTAACACATTATTGCTCTATCATACAACTGTCAAGGGGGAATCGAAAAAAAGCTCACATTGAATATTTCCTCGACCAGGCGATCGCTATCGATATTCTCCCGGAAGAGGCCGGAAAAGACCCGACTGACAAGATGGCGGATCAATCTTGCTTTCAATCCCTCCAGGTGATAATATCCGGCATAGTTAGATGGAACCAGGAGATTAAATTATGCTAACTGACAACATACTGGACCTGATCGGGAATACGCCGCTTATTCAACTTAAGGGTGAGAATATCTATGCCAAAGCGGAATTTTTAAACCCGGGCGGGTCGGTGAAGGACCGGGTCGCCCTGGCCATGCTGGAGGGAGCAAAGCGGGACGGCAAACTCAAGCCGGACTCCATCATCGTCGAACCGACCAGCGGCAATACCGGGATCGGGTTTGCTCTGGTCGGGCGATTGAAAGGATACAAAGTCCGGATTGTGATGCCGGACGGGATGAGTGAGGAGAGGAAGAAACTGATCCGGGCCCTCGGAGCGGATCTGATTCTGACACCGGATAAGGACGGGA
>CAKZYZ010000327.1 GCA_937885075.1 uncultured bacterium
ATTATTCTGATTGCCTTACCAAATAAAAGATTCCAAATTATTTTATTTTTTTGGGAATAAAACGCACACTTCTCCGACTGTTGTATATGAGGATAAATATATTTTAGGATATGAAGCGGTATATGAAGAAAGAAGCAATACTAAAGAAGAGCCGGCGGCCGCCGGGGAGTTACGGGGAGTGATGGGTTTAAAGCCGCGGCAGATCCTCTGCCTGGATAACGCCTTTGGCGGTAACGACCAGCTCAAGACCAACACGGTCCTTGAGATGCGGGATCACGAGATCGAATTTCGGACGCTTTAAAATGAAAATAGCGGGACTATCTCTAAAATAATATGAAGAGCGCCCTATTTTTAGTCACAACGACATGGATATTGAAACATGACAGAGAGTAGACACATCGAATTCATAGACTCCCTTCGTGGCTTACCGACGGAGACTGAGTGGTTTGAGTTTAAGGGCAGCTACTACGAACCTCGACTTTTAGGGGAGTACTTGTCCGCTCTGGCAAACTCAGCCTGTCTGGCCAGTCAGCACCGTGGGTATCTGGTGTTCGGTATTGACGACGTAACTCATGAAGTCGTTGGCACGCGATTCGATCCTTACTCAGTTAAGGCCAAGGGCAACCAAGGATTGTTGCCCTGGCTCGCGGCTGGACTGCGCCCGAATACTGGCTTCGAGACTCATATCGTTGATCACCCCGATGGCCGTATCGTCCTCTTTGAAGTTGGTCCGGCACGAGAGCAACCCGTTAGTTTTTACGGTACGGAGTTCATCCGTGTCGGCTCAAGCAAGACCGAGTTGCGCAAACATCCCGAGAAGGCGAGGGCTCTCTGGACGCGAGGACATGACTGGTCAGGAGAGGTGTGCGAGGGCGCCACATTGATCGACCTCGATCCGGGAGCGGTGGCCAAAGCGCGCGAACTATTCCTTGTAAAGCACCCCAGCCAGGCTGCCGAAGTGGCCGGGTGGGACGATCTCACTTTTCTTAACAAGGCAAAAGTTCTAAAGCAAGGAGCGGTGACTAACAGCGCGCTCATCCTTCTGGGAAGGTCTGAGTCGGCAACACTACTTTCGCCGGCATTGGTGAAGCTTTCATGGATACTTAAAGATGATAAAAATAAGGAACTTGACTACGAGCATTTCGGACCACCCTTCTTGCTCGCGGGCGACCGTTTGCAGAATCGCATCCGCAATCTAATAGTAAGAGTATTGCCAAGCGGAACGTTATTTCCCCATGAGATTACGCAATACGACCCATGGGTGATCCGCGAGGCGTTATACAACTGTATTGCCCACCAGGATTACGGTTTGCATGGCCGTATCGTTGTGGTCGAATTCCCGGATCGGGTCCTCCTTGCCAATGTTGGCAACTTTCTCCCAGGTGATATTGAGACGGTAATTCAGCAGGATGCCCCCCAGGTTATTTATCGCAATCCATTCCTGGTTGACGCAATGGTCGAACTGAACATGATCGATACTCAGGGAGGCGGGATCAAGCGCATGTTTGAGATGCAATGGCAACGATCATTCCCACTACCGGATTACGATCTGACTGAGTTACAACGTGTTAAAGTAAATATTAGCGGACAGATTCTTGACGAACGCTACACCAGACTATTGATGGAGAGAGCCGATCTCGATTTAGGACAAGTAATACTTCTCGACCGAGTACAAAAAAGACAACACATCAGCCGGGGTGATCACCGCCTCCTGAAGGCAGCCGGACTTGTCGAAGGCCGCTATCCGAACTTGATGGTGGCAGGTGTAGTTGCCAGGGCAACCGGAGACACGGGCCGCCATATCCGCGATCGCGGCTTCGACAAACAGTACTACCTTGATCTGATTCTGGCACTGGTGCGCGAGCATGGACCGGTGATCCGCAGGGAAGTAGACGAGGTTCTTGTCCCCAAACTGCCGGATAGATTGACCGAAAAACAGAAGAGGCGGAAGGTTCACAATCTGCTGCAGGAGCTCCGACGGTCGGGCAAAATCATGAACCATGGTACACGGTCGCATCCCAGATGGATATTGCTGGAACCCCCCATAACTTAGCAAAGGAATTCATCCCGAAAACAAACAAAAACTAATGGAGTTTGTCTCAACTCATTGCCATGCAGCATCTTGTTCTTTGCTAAAATTTGGTTACTCTCGGTATTTTAGCAAAGGATTTAGCAAACAAGGATCTGTGTTTCTTATCCCGGGGATCATGGAAAGAATTGCTTGATGGTTTTTTGGGTCGGTGGGGTCGGACCTGCGTAACCACCTATAGATGAGCAAGTTAAGTGTATTTTATGGCTTCTGAGGAGCTTAGCGGTCCAGTTTTAGGGGCAAAACTGGACCTCTAAGGCCGGGTTTTTGTTGCAGAAACATGAGGGGCGGAGCAAATATATCACCAAAGTTTCTCCGGATAAACTACCGCATCAATTCCGGTAAAGATAAATATCCGTGTATGTAATCTTACTGCCGATTGTTTTGCCTGCTACCCCGGAAGTCACCATTGAAGTCACCCCCGAAGTCGCCCCCGAAGTTACCCCCGAAGTCGCCGGGCAAGTAGTCCCAAGTCTGTCCCAAGAGGCCCATGATGAGGCCCATGACGGGGCCCATGATGGGGTCCATGACGAGATTTCTGAAACACCAGTCGAATTTTATCCAGATGCTCTGATCCAATTTCTACACCCGAATCGGACTAAAGCGGACATTGATCCCAGTGCAAAATGAACACCGATTCCGGAGTCAAAGTGGTTGAAGTGGCTGGAAGGCATTCAATCTCAACGCTATTTCAGCCCGGCCGTTCCTAACCCCAATCCCAATCCTGCATCCCCCCAAGAACAGTATCCTCACTTAGGGGACGTTGTTAAGTTATTTTGAATCCGATATCCGGATTAAGTGAAAATTAGTGACTAGGGAACGGTCTTTTGAAGTAAGCTTTTCCACAATACCCCGTTCTCTCATTTGAAATACTTTATTCTTATCCCCCCCCTACCCCCGATTCCAAAATAAAATCAAAATAATTCATTTTTTTGGAATAAAACTCGTACTTCTCCGACTGATGATATGAGGATAAATTAATTTTCTCAGATAAATTTCAGACAGTGGATGAAAGAAGGGATTGTGGTTTCGCCACAGTAATATACTATACCCCAGTCACTTACGAATAATTACCCCCTTATTCTCGATCTTAGAATGCCGATTTTACCCCGAAAATGGTGTTTTAAGGCCGCTTGCATACTCCGGAGCAAAGTAGCCACCTAATCCGCTCCAAAGTAGCCGGCAATCCCGTCTTCATAAATCTTGGGGTCAGACCCTCCGTCGCTAAAGCTATGGCGCGTAATACTTGACTTTTGACTTTATCGTTTAATCTCTCCTCTCCTAAATGCATATTCCGGAGCAAAGTGGACACCAATTCCGGAGTAAAGTGGACAGTGAATCCGGGGTTCCATTTTGGTCAGAGAGCAGCCAGGAGTTCATGCCGGGACGCTTTCAAATCCGGCCATTCCGACCGTTGGGAAAGGGTGGAACTCGGGTTATCATATACCTATTTGCCTTAATCAAAAGTGGTGCCCACGGCACCACCTTGACGGAATATCAAAAAGATCAACAAGTTATAACCACCCCGCGCCTAAAACCACCAAAAATTCATAGACAAATTAATTTAGGGGACGTTGTTAAGTTGTTAACTTATTGTGAAGTGGGTACTCCCCACCCCGCTCCAGGGCTATGGAGGGAGATAGATTTTGGTTGCGTATTCCGGAGGAAAGTAGCCACACAGTACGGAGTAAAATGGACCACTCTGCCTGCCGGGAATCCCCTCACCCGCCCCCCGACATATTTGTCGGGGGGCACCCTCTCCCTGAGGGAGAGGGTTTCTTGGCCGGCTATTTCGTTAAACCGCCGGGAATTATAGGGGCGGGGTCGGACCTGCGTAAGTGTCTAAAAATATTCGGGTTAAGTAAATTTTATGGCTCCTGGCACTCTTAGCGGTCCAGTTTTCGGGGTAAAACTGGCCTTCTAAGGCTGATATCATCGGCCCATAAAATAGAATACAAAAGAAAGGTTTAAAATGGGCCATTTCGGCCGCCGGGAATCCCCTCACCCACCCCCCGACAGATTTGTCGGGGGGCACCCTCTCCCCGTGGGAGAGGGTTTCCTGGGCCCACTATTCCGTTAAACCGCCGGGAATTATCCTCCAACGGAATTAATAAACATGTAATTTTCCAATTTTTTGGGAATAAAACGCGCACTTCTCCGACTGATGATATGAGGATAAATTTATTTGCTCAGGTGAATACACAAAGATGGTTTGATAAATGCCCATAGTCACCCGGAAGCTTTTTTTCAGGAGAGACAAAGATGGATATAGACGCCTTATGGGGACACCAGAAAAAAATCTAGAAGTGGTTGAGAGCTCCGAGTAATGAAGACGAATAAACACGAATTGAAGACTATCCTGGCCAATGGCGAAACGCTCACGGTTGAATTCAAGAGTGATGCCAGGGGATTGCCGGATCGTGATCTTGTGGCTGCCGTTGTTGCTCTGGTCAATACCGAAGGCGGGCTGCTGCTGCTTGGCGTTGAGGATGAAGGCACAGTGACCGGGGTACAACCGAGGCATCAGGATGCCACCGGGCTGGTTGCGTTGGTTGCGAATCGGACAAAACCTTCAGTGGCAGTTAGAGCGGAAGTTGTTGATTGGGGAGATAAAAAGGTCCTCAGAATCATGGCGCCCAAGTCCAGGAGTATTGTTGCAACCTCCAATGGGTTGCTGTTGCGTCGTCGCCTTATGACTTCCGGTCGGCCTGAAGATGTGCCCTTTTATCCACATGAGTTCATGCAGCGTCAGTCCAGCATCGGGCTTGTCGACCCTTCGGCAATTCCGCTGACATCGCTCACCGTCGAAGCTCTGAATCCCCTGGAGCGCCAAAGGATAAGAGAATCGATCCGCCGATATGGTGGCGACATGACTCTGCTTCCTCTGGCTGACGAAGAATTGGATGATGCTCTGGGTTTGGTGGCCACCGTCGAAGGCGTTCGGCGACCAACAGTTGCCGGTTTGCTTATAATGGGACGTGAAGAAATCTTGCGACAACATATGCCCGCACATGAAATCGCCTTTCAGGTACTGGAAGGCACGGATGTTCGGGTTAATGAATTTTTCAGAAAACCGCTATTGCAGACCTTTGAGGAAGTCGAGCTGCTCTTCAAGGCGCGTATTGATGAGCAGGAAATTCAGGTAGGACTCTTCCGAGTTCCGATCCCCAATTACGACCGTAGGGCCTTCCGGGAAGCATTTGTCAATGCATTTGTGCATCGCGATTACTCACGATTGGGCGCGGTTCATCTCCGGCTTGACAATGATGGGTTGACCATGTCCAGCCCGGGCGGATTTGTCGAAGGAATCACACTGCAGAATCTGCTGGTGACTGCCCCCCGTTCCCGCAACCCTCTGCTGGCTGATATTGTCAAGCGGATCGGACTGGCTGAGCGTACCGGTCGCGGCATTGACCGGATCTATGAAGGCATGCTCCGCTATGGTCGGCCCGCCCCTGATTTTTCCATGTCGGACACCTCTCAGTCGTGCTGATAATGCCTAAGTCGGATGCCGATATTGGGTTTCTGGAGATGATCCTGCGCCACGAGGAGCAAACTGAAAAAGCCATGCCGGTTGATAGCCTCATCATACTTTCCCGTCTGCGATATGAACGGCGACTGGCAACCGCGGATCTGACCGAGGACACCCAAAAGTCAGAACAGGCTACCCGGTCTGCGCTTGAAAAACTGACTGAGAGCGGCATGGTCGAGGCGCATGGTTCCGGTCGCGGCCGGACCTACACCTTAAGCGCCAGGGTATATCGAAGAGAGGAACAGAAAGCGGGGTACATCAGGCAAGCCGGTTTCGATCCCATCCAACAGGAACAGATGGTTTTGAGCTATATCGACAAGCATGAGTCCATCAAACGGGCGGAGGCGGCAGAACTCTGCCGTTTGAGCCTGCCGCAAGCCTACCACTTGCTTAAGCGATTAGAAAAACAGGGCAAAATCAACCAAACCGGGAAGATGCGGTATGCGGTCTACAGACGGAATACATAGCCAACACACGCGTGCATCGGTTTCTACACACATGTGCGTAGGATCCGTGTGTAGAATCGCTCGTTATTGCGAGGGCCGCCACTTTGAGAAATTTAATAGCCGGGTAAAATACCTCCTTATAAAAGGAGGTGTTACCCATGGGAAATTATATCAAAGTGGCTGCAAGACATTCAATTGCAATGTCGTTTCGGAGAGACCGGGGTCAAACCGTCGACTATTGACAAAGAGGCCGGATCGGACCGAATTCTGGAGCAAAGTGGACACCATGTCCGGAGATAAAGCCAAGGAAAGGAAGGGATCAGAACTTCGACGATTGACAAAACCGGTCATTCCGACCACCGGGATATTTTTTTCAGATTCACCAAAAATTCCGGGTACACCATACATAATTCGGCAATGTAACAAGAAAAAATTATTAATAATTAAGTAAGGTGTCCCCAGAATTGGATGAAAGACCTGTAAGCCGGCAAGGCGATAAGCTGCCTTTCCCGTAATCGGCGGATCGGAGAATTTTTAAAAGAGCTGGATCTCACGGAAGGGCGATCGACGGGTATTCCGAAGATTTTGAAGGTTATGAAGGAAAACGCTTTCCCTCCACCGGAGTTTGATACTGATGAGGACCGCAGTTACTTTTAATCCGTTTGCCGGTGCATAAGGGGGCCGGATCAGAAGATACTCCTACAGTCACCCTGGAATTGTAAAGTTGGGATTTCAGAAGTAAGGAGTAAATAATGAAGAAGATTTTTTTGATTGTTCCGGTTGTTCTTCTTATGGTCGGCTGTACCAGCATTCCGAACAATCAATGTTCCACATTTGAAAAGAGTGAACCTCTTATCATAGATCTCCCTCAGGCCAAGGAACAATTATTGAGAGAGCGAATAACAAAATATTATCAATATTTACAACATGGTGACTGGGGAAGCACCTGGGACTTTCTTTCAAGAAGAATAAAAAATCATATGGCGACCATGCCCGAGGCTCCTAAGAGTGATCAGGGCTTAAAAGAAAACTATGTTAACTATATGGGACAGTTCACCAGAGAGTTAAGGACAAACCAATATTATAGTCATAATAAGATAATTGATATTAAATATGAAGGGAATATGGCTAATGTAACGATTCAAGGTTTACACAAGGAGAAAGAATTTTCTATTCAAAAGCCTTGGATTTATGAGGATTCGAATTGGTTTATAGATGATTTATAAACCTGCATATTCCGGAGCAAAGTGGACACCGATTCCGGAGTAAAGTGGACAGTGAATCCGGGGTTCCATTTTGGTCAGAGAGCAGCCAGGAGTTCATGCCGGGATGCTTTCAAGATCGGAAGAGCACACGTCTGAACTCCAGTCACACTGATATATCTCGTATGCCGTCTTCTGCTTGAAAAAAAAAAAAAAAAACACATATGCCGTCTTCTCCTTGAACAAAAAAAAAAAAAAAAAATCAACACCACACTCTTCTCAACTCTCACATCTTTACCT
>CAKZYZ010000328.1 GCA_937885075.1 uncultured bacterium
TGGCAGTTGACGGTTGACGGAGAAAAACAATCAAATATTTCTTAGTTGTCTCTGTTTTAATTCGTGTAATTTCTCCGCCCCGAAGTTTTAATCGGGGGCGAAATTCGTAGTTTATTAAAGGGGGGGAGGTAGGGGGAAGCAATTAGTGTGAATTAGTGTAATTAGTGGACAGCAAAGCCGCCCATCCGAGGCGAAAAAATAGTGTGATTAATGGACTGCAACGGGGACTCCCATGTCTGATCAATACAGGTATATTGGAGAAAGCACTCCCCGGATTGACGCTTGGGATAAGGTAACCGGGAAGACGAAGTATCCCACCGATTATTATCCGGTGGGGCTGCTCCGGGCAAGAGTTCTGCGGAGCCGTTATCCCCACGCGAAGATTCTGCGGATCGATATCGAAAAGGCGCGGCAACTCCCCGGAGTGGAGGCGGTTCTCACTCACAAAGATGTTCCCGGCCATAATGGCTTCGGGATTATCGGAGATAACTGGCCGGTCCTCTGTTCCGATCGGGTCCGTTACCGTGGGGACGCGCTGGCTCTGGTGGCGGCGGTGGATGAGGCGACCGCGGAACAGGCTCTCGCCCTGATTGAGGTGGAGTATGATCCGCTCCCGGTGATTAATACCGCAGAAGCGGCCCTCCGTTCTGATGCTCCCATGCTTCACCGGGCCGGAAATATTCTTTATGAGAATGAACTCATCAATGGAGTGGTGGGGGCGGGCTTTGAGAAATCCGATAAAATCCTCCACCGGAGATACTCTACCAGTATCAGGAGCACGCTTTTCTGGAGACGGAGGGGGGGATGGCTGTCTATGATGAAGTAACCGGGATTATCACCATCCGGGCCGGGGATCAGGATCCCTATAGGGACCGACTCCAGATTGCCCGGTCACTGAACTGGGACCCGGAGAAAATCAGGATTATCGGTTCCCCCACCGGCGGTGCTTTCGGGGGGAAAAACGAGATCAATGTGCAGATCCATCTGGCCCTGCTGGCCTACTATACCCGCCGGCCGGTCCGGCTCCACTGGGACCGGAGCGAGTCGATGGTAACCGGAGAAAAGCGCCATCCGATGGAGATCGACTTCCGGATCGGAGCGCGGAGGGACGGGAGTCTCCAGGCGATTGAGGTAGATATTATCTCCAACGCGGGTCCGTATGACGGAATAAGTCCGGCGGTGCTTAATCTGGCCCTGGAATGTGCTCCCGGGGGTTACCGTTTCCCCCGTTCTCATCAAAAAGGACGGGCGGTCTATACCAACAGCGCGATGGGGGGATCCTTCCGTTCCTTCGGGGTCCCCCAGGTGACATTCGGACTGGAGCAGGAGCTGGATCGTCTGGCGGTTGAGCTGGAGATCGACCCGATCGAGCTTCGTTTGCGGAACGCGATCGAATCGAGGGATTTCTCCGCGAATGGCCAACTGATCCCGACCAGTGTGGCCTTTAAAGAGACCCTCCTTTCCGCCCGGGAGACTGAGCTGTGGCGGAAGCGGGAAGAGATAACTTCCCGGCTTCAGGCTCTTTCCCCGGAAAAAAAGTTCGGGGTCGGTCTGGCCTGTACCTGCCAGGGGATCGGTATGGGGAAAGGTATACCGGACTATGCCAATGTCGAAATTGAACTGAGAGAAGATGGTCGGGTTATCCTCCGCACCAGCGCGGTAGAAATTGGCCAGGGAAACATCACCGCCTACGCCCAGATCCTGGCCGAAGCGTTGGGCTGTGATCTGAATAAAATCGAGGTGGTCCACGGGGATACCGGCCTTACCCCCGACTCCGGTCCGATGGTTGCCTCCCGGTCGATTATGATGGTGGGGAATGCCATCCTGGACGCGGTCGGGAAGCTGGCAGAGGCCGATGGGGAGAGACCAAAAAAAGTGACCGGTTCGGCTATTATGCCGGTATCTGACCGGGACTTCGGAGATGGGATCCCGCATATCTACTTTAACTACCTCACCCAGATTGCTCTGGTCGGGGTCGATACCGGGACCGGCCGGATTGAACTGCTCCGGGTAATCACCATCCCGGACGCCGGCCAGGTAATCAACCGGGCCGGATTTGAAGGGCAGTGCGAGGGGGCGGTGGCGCAGGGTCAGGGCTACGCTCTCTCGGAAGAAATATTGGTAAAAGAGGGCAACTTCCTGACCCAGGGATTTTCCACCTATATCATCCCCACCGCGCTGGATATCCCCGACCAGGAGACAATACCGGTGGAGAGCCGGGAGGAGACCGGCCCTTTCGGAGCTAAAGGGATCGGCGAAGCCGCCCTGGCCGGGGTCGCCCCGGCGATAGCCAACGCGGTCCATGACGCTATCGGGATCCGGTTCCGTGAGCTGCCTATCACGCCGGAGAAGGTTTGGAGTGAGATTCGAGGGAGGGATGAACGTAAGAATTTAAAAGACTGAACATCGAACTTCGAACGTCACACGGAGCAGGCAATCGACACTGAGTTAAAGACTGAACGTTCTGGCAAACTTTCAACCAGCCTTCGCTAAAGCTACGGCTGGCAGGCTGCTCAACTTTCAACCCTCCTTCGCCAAGGCTACGGCGGACAGGGCGTTCAAGATCAGAGGGGCCGAGGTAGAGGCCACAAATCCTATTCAATCACATTCCCGTCAATAATGCCGGGTCAACGACAATCGTCTGTTAAATAAAGGGGCCGAGGTGGGGGAAAATTAATAGATCAATCGTTTGTTAAAAAGGAGAAATATTATGCCATCAATGGTTAAGTTAATGGGAATGCTGCAGCGGGCCAAGGACGGCCCACCGATGACGATGCGGGAATGGGAGACCAAGGTTATCCCGGAGACCGTAAAAAAATACTTAAAAAAATACGACCTGGCCGGGACCTATAACCCGGAAGAGCCGGTCAACCAGAATCCGGAGCTGGCCGACCGCTTCTTCGAGGCCGGGGTTGAGTTCGCGGCCGAGATCGGTCTCTTCATGACCGATACCGATTCGGTTATCCATGTCAGTAAAGAAGAGATTCTGGAGGCGCTGAAAGATGCTCCCGAGGTTCTGACACTGGGAGAAGGGACGGATAAGGTTAATCTTCTGGCCCGTTTTCCGGAAGATCCACGTCCCCCGGCTTTTGCCGGACCGCTCAGCATTCAGGTGGATGAAGAACTTTATGTCCCCATCGCGGAGGGGATTTTGAAGAGTAAGAAAGTTCGCATCCAGGAAGGTCCATCAATTGATACCGTCTTCGGATATCCGGTCTATTCCGGCACTCCTTTTGAAACCGCGGCCGGGGCCCGGGAAAATCTGCTCCGCCGAGAAGCCCAGTGGCGGGCTGGACGGATCGGGATGGCCAACTCCGGGATAGCCTCCAGTACCACCGAGTTCGGACAACTGGGAGGCTTTGCCAACCTGACCCGGCCGGAAAACCCCGCCCTCTGCCTTATCCTCCACCCGGCCGAACTGAAGCTCCATTACGCTTCCTTCCATAAGGCGGTGGTAGGGCTGGCTAACAATGGTTATATTGATGCCGGTTCCTATTCGATGATCGGCGGCTATACCGGGAGTGCCGAAGGCGCCACCCTGGGAGGGATTGCCACCGATATCCTCCAGTATCCGATCCTCCAGGCCCATGCCTCGGCCTGCTCGATCTACGATATCCGCTTTGATTCCACCTGTAACCGGCACTCGCTCTGGGGGCTGAGCATGATTCTCCAGGCGATCGGGCGGAACGCTCCAATCATCATGTCCAAGATTATCAACCAGACCGCCGGACCCTGTACTGAAGAGATCCTCTATGTTTCCGCCGCCGGCTTGATCGCCGGAGGTGTCTCCGGGATGTCCTGGACGATCGGATGCCGTTCGGCCGGGGGGAGATTCAAAAACTATATAACCCCGCTGGAGCACTGGTTCTGCGGCGAAGTCTTTGAGGCCAGCGCTAAGCTCAGCTTAGCCCAGGCCAACGAACTGGTCCTCTATCTCCTCACCAAATATGAGGACGGGCTCAAGGACCAGCCCAAGGGCAAGAGTTTTACCGAGTGTTTCGATGTTAAGACCCTGACCCCGACTAAGGAGTGGCAGGAGATCTATGATCGTGTCCGGACTGATCTGGAAGATCATGGGTTGGAGTTTTAGCGTATTCGGCGCTAACGTTGAAAAATAAGGATGTTGAAGAAAAAAAACGTTAAAGAGAAAGAACGTTGAAAAGGAAGGAATCGGTAATCAGTAATAAGTAATCGGTAATCAGTCATCCGGGTGTTCTTTTCCTGATAACTGATCACCGCTTACTGATTACTATCCTTTTAAAGGGGCCGAGGTAAGGAAGTTTACATAACTGTTCAAGACCTTTCCGTCCTCCGTCTTCTGACTTCTGTTCCCGATTCAACTGAGCAAAAAAGTTTAAAAAAAAGTTTAAAAAATTTCATTGCTGCTAGTGGGAAGAGATTGGTAAACTGTTCCATCTGTCCCTCTCTGCGTTCCCACGCAGGGCATAGAAACGAGGTTGTCAGACGCCACTTTTAAATGATGATCGGACTGTTTCTGGTGTCGCGTCAATCTAAGTATGACAGTCATTGTTCAAAACTAAATTAGCGCCGCAGGTGCTAATTTATTCTGGAGGGAAAAAATGGAGAATGTGCAGATAAAATTTATCTTAAATGGAGAAGCGGTTGAAGTCTCCGCTCCGCCATCACTCACGCTCTTAAAACTCCTGCGGGAGAAGCTGGGTCTAACCGGAAGCAAGCCGGGCTGTGAACGAGGAGAGTGCGGAGCCTGCACGGTGCTGCTGGACGGTGATCCGGTCAACTCCTGCCTGGTTCTGGCGCCCCAGGTGGAGGGACGGGAAGTAATCACGATTGAAGGAATCTCCGACGGGGAGAAGCTTGATCCGATTCAGGAAGCCTTCATCTCGGAGAGCGCGGTCCAGTGCGGTTACTGCACCCCGGGGATGATCATCTCGGCCAAGGCGCTTCTGAACCGGAACCCCAGCCCGAGCCGGGATGAGATCAAGCGAGCGATCTCCGGGAACCTCTGCCGCTGTACCGGTTACACCAAGATCATCAAGGCGATCGAGGTCTGCAGCGCCTCCGGCGCTGCCGTTGAAGAATAAGAACGTTGAAAATAGAAGACGTTGAAGATAAAGAACGTTAAAGGTCGTTGAAGATTGGAAAAGCCGGGAGTTAAGCGATCGGTCGGATCAGTCGGATCCGACCGATCCGTCTGATTAAAAAATCCCGCCGAGGCAAAAGGAGCTCATGCGATTCTTTTGACTTTTCCTGCGTTCATGCTTTCCTTAGAGGTAAAGTTGCCCTAGCGAAGTAAGGTCTAAGTTCTAATTCAGGAGGAGAGATATTATGCAGTTTGAATATACCAAAGCGGCAAGTATAGAAGAAGCACTGGATTTGCTGGCGGCGGGGGGGGGAGAGGCGAAGGTGATCGCCGGGGGGACCGATCTTCTGGTCAATATCCAGGAAGGGCTGGAGTCACCTCCGGCCTTGATTGACATCGGGGGGATAGCCGACCTGAAAGGGATAGAGGAGAAAGATGGGATCATTGAATTGGGTTCCCTGGTGACCCACGCAGAGGTACTGGGCTCGGAACTGCTGCGGGAAAAAGCTCCGGTGCTGGTCTCAGCCTGCTCCGAGGTGGGCGCGGTCCAGATCCGATACCGGGCAACAATCGGCGGGAACATCGCCACGGCCTCGCCCTCGGGAGATACTGTTCCGGCTTTCTATGTGCTGGGGGCGAGAGTAGCAATCCGGGGCGGAGAGGGAGAGCGCGAGATCGCGATCGAGGATTTCTTTACCGGGGTAAAACGGACGGTGCTGGAGCCGGGAGAGTTGATCGTGAAGATCCGTTTTCCTGGGATGCCGGAATCGGCCCGGTCTTTCTTCAAGAAGCTGGGGCAGCGCAAGGCATTGGCGATCGCCAAAGTATCGGTGGCCGGATATCTTGATTTCAAGGATGGTTTGGTTGAGGAGGCGCGGATCGCTCTGGGGGCGGTGGCGACGACGGTGATCCGGGCAGAGAAGGCCGAGGAGGCACTGAAGGGGAAGGAGCTCTCAGACGAGGTAATCGAGGAAGCTGGTCGTCTGACTACGGAAGCGTCAAAAGCGATCACCGATATCCGCTCTAACGCCGAGTATCGTGACGAGATGGCGGGTCTGCTTCTGACCAGGGGTCTGAAAGATATCCTCAAATCTTTGATTTGAGGATAAATTATAAGGAGGTGTTGATGGGAAGATAATGAATCTGGTGCCGGCAATGTAATCAAAGGAATATAATCGGAGGGTATTTATCATGAGTAAACATATTTTACGGAGCGTAGCGGTAATCGCTATCGTCATAATGAGTTTTATGGCGGTCGGATATCTCCCCGCGGCGAATAAGCCGAAAGAAGTGAATATCGCCATAATCGCCATCAGCGTGATGGAGGAACCCTGGAATACCGCCCTGATTCAGTCCCTGGAGCGGGTCAAGAAAGATAAGCCCGATGGTCTGGATGTCAAATGGGATGTGGTGGCGGAGAATGTCTTCCCCCCCGACGCCGAAAGGGTTCTGAACGGCATCGCCAAGACCGGCAAGTACGACATTATCTGGGCCCACAGCACCTATGCCGACGCGGTCGAGAAACTGGCCCCCAAATATCCGGAGATACTCTGGGTCTTCGCCGGCTCGGGGAATAAGGGGTTGGGAGGCAATGCCTACTGGGTGGACTCCTTCGTCCACGAATCCGCCTATCTTCTTGGGATCATCGCCGGGATGATGACTGAGACCAATACCATCGGCGCGGTCGCTGCCTACCCCTATCCGAATGTCAATTCCCCGGTTAACGCTTACCTGGAGGGCGCTCGATCGGTCAATAAAGCCACCAAGATTAAAATGACCTATATCGATAGCTGGTTCGATCCGCCCAAGGCCAAGGAAGCCACCCTGGCCCAGATCGCGGCCGGGGCTGACTTTATCTACGCCGAGCGGTTCGGTCCGTTTGAAGCCTGTAAGGAGAAAGGGAAATATGCCTTCGGTCACTTTGTCGACCAGAACTCCCTCGCCCCGGATGTAGTGGTCTCCAGCACCATCGCTCTCTGGGATAATGATATCAAATATATCATCAATGCCTGGTGGGATCATGTGACCCAGGGGATGCCCTATAACGCGCCCAAAGAGAGGATTTATTATCTGATGGCCGACGGGGGATCAGATATAGCGCCTTACCACAGCCTGGGGAAGAAGATCCCTCAACCGGTAAAAGATGAAGTGGATAAAGCCCATCAGGCGATCAAGGATGGAAAGCTCAATATCAAAATGAATGAGGCCAAGGTCTCTTCGCAGTAATTTATTAAACCACGGCGAATATTCCAGAAAAACAAGTGATCACTGCTAACTGGTTACTATTACTATGAAGGATCCCAACGAAATCAAAACAGGTAAATCCGGGGAACTGGCAAAACTCCGCCGCCAGGTAACAAGGCTGAAGGCTGCGGCGGTTAAGATCGGAAGAGCACACGTCTGAACTCCAGTCACACTGATATATCTCGTATGCCGTCTTCTGCTTGAAAAAAAAAAAAATAAAACACAAAAAAAACAAAAAAAAAAAAAAATAACAACCATTCATCT
>CAKZYZ010000329.1 GCA_937885075.1 uncultured bacterium
GAGTCAGTATCGTGAGGGGTGGACAGAGTAATAAAAGGAACAAATTTTAAATCACTTCAAGAATATATTTTATTTATTTTTTTTTTTTCAAGCAGAAGACGGCATACGAGATATATCAGTGTGACTGGAGTTCAGACGTGTGCTCTTCCGATCTTATCGCAGACAATGAAGATAAGGTGGATTATAATATTTCTTCTGTTATTCATTAACTTCCCCGCGCTGGCCGCGGAGGATGAGTATATCTTTGTGGTCAGGGATGGGGATACCGCCCGGAGTTTGACCGACCGGTATCTGGTCCGTCCCACCGCTTGGGAGATGGTGGTTCAGTATAATTATATTCTTAAACCCGGAAACATAATTAAGGTGCCGTCCCGGTTAGTTGATAAAGCCTGCAAGGCTTTTATTGAGGTTATTTACGGGGATGTTTTTTTAAAAGCCGCCGGAAGAAGGGAATGGAAACCGGCGGTTCAGGATTTGATTCTGAGGGAAGGGGATACGGTGAAGACCGGTCCAAACTCGGGAGCGGTTGTAGTTATGGGGGGTGGAGCGACGATGATAATGGGAGCTGAAACTGAAGTGATCTATCAGCCCTACTCCCGGTTTCTGACCGGCCCGATCAACCGGCTGAATATTCTCAGGGGAGAGGTGGAAACAATAATTACTCCGGAAGCCGAGAGGAGAGTGGGTTATGAGATTGTGACTCCGAGTTCCCGGCTGTCGCTGGATGGGACGAGGCTGAGGACTAAGGTGGGTTATGGCGGAGAGACCCGCCTGGAGGTGCTGGAGGGAGAAGTAACCGTGGACTCATCCGGACAGAGATCGATAGTGGGGGCGGGGATGGGGGCTCTGCTGGGGGAACAGGTAGGAGAGAATGAATAATACCCGAACAATGATAGTCGATGATAATCCGGGATTCCGAAAGGTGCTCCGGAGAGTCATGCGGTGTTATCCCTTTATTGAAGTCGTGGGAGAGGCGGGGAACGGGGAGATGACCATTGAGAGGGTCAGGACTTTGGCTCCGGACCTGGTGACGGTGGATGTCAACCTCCCCGGGATGGATGGTTTCGAGCTGGCCCGGATGTTGCGGAAGACCCATCCCGGAACCCGGATTATCTTCATCACCCTGAACGGGAACGAGGCTTGCCGGCAGGAGGCTTCCCTGATGGGATGCCCCTATGTGACCAAATCCTCTCTCCTGGAAGATCTCACGCCGGTTATGTCGGAGCTTGGAAACGATTGATCTGAACCATTGACTAATTACTGAGTCTAAATTATTTACCGGAAAAAACTACCACATATAGGCAATATTTGCCGGGCGGAGAGGGGATGAGTTGGGGGAGAGAAGAATAGGTGCCATATCTTAATTGATTATGAATAAACACATTACAAATATAGATCATGATTTTTGCTGCTGGCACGCGAATTGCTATTAATAAGGGGAATAGTATTGAGCCGGTGGTGAGATAATCAGGTGTATAACTTGACAAAACATCGCATCAGGAATATATTATAAATGGTGATTTGGGTAGAGGCATTGGGGCAAATTGAGAGACTATTTGCCCCCGCGAAAATATCATGAAACAGATTATATTAATAATAATATCAATAATTATTTCCATCCCGATTTCCGGACGAGCCGAAGATGAACTGATCCTCATTGTTCGCCCGGGGGATACCGCCCGGAGTGTAACTGAACGATATCTGGTTCGTCCCACCGCCTGGGAGCGGGTGGTGCAGTATAATTATATCCTCAAGCCGGGTAATCTGATCCGGGTGCCGTCCGATCTGATCAAGAGTGAGGGGAAAGCCTTCCTCTCTTCGGTATTCGGCGATGTGAAGGTTAAATCGCCTGATAGTGGTGAATGGTCAAAGGCGATTGACGGCCTTATCCTCCGCAAAGATGATATTATCCGGACCGGTCCCGGTTCGGGGGTGGTGCTGAGAATGGGGAGGGAAGACCAGGCGATCCTGAGGAGTGAGACCGAGGTAGTATTCGAGCCGTATAAGAGACTGCTCGCTGGCAAGGCCAATCGAATTACGATAAATACCGGAACGATAGTGGCCTCGACCCGGAAGCGGGAAGATCGGGAATTCCGTTTTGAGATCCGGACCCCGGATTCCGAACTGGAGCTGACCGGGACTACGATAAGGGCGAAAGTAACTTCCGCCGGGAAAACTCAATTTGAGGTCCTCCATGGTGAGACCCTGATCAAATCCGGGGGAAGAGAGGTTGTGGTGGGTGGGGAGAGTGGAATAGCTGTAAAGGATCAGTAATCGGTAATCGGTGATCAGTAATAGGTAATCGGTGATCGGTGAACCCATACTAGGCGTAGCACTGATTACTGATAACTGTTTACTGATTACCTGCTTTTCTACTGATTACCAACTCAAGATGAAGACATTATCCATTAAATTAATATTCCAGCTTGCGGGCGTCGGCAAATGGCCATTGGTAATACTGGGTGCGCTCCTCTGCCTCCTCTGCGCCCGTCCCGGTGCCGTAGATGCCGGCGTTGGTGATGTCGGCATCTGGATTGATTCGGGAGGTAATCAGATCCCCGGGACCTCCTTTACCGTCTTCTCCTTCCCCACCGAGCAGCGAAACGACGGAGACTACACCTTCTCCGGAGAGAACAACTGCAACATCGACAAGGCAGGGAATTACCTCTTCATCGCTACCCTGTCACTCGATGACAACTCCAATGGCCGGGTAAACTATGATGCACGATTTGCCTACACCGGTTCCGGAGATTTTGTCACTCTCTACGGATCGGGCTATAGCCGTAACAACGCCAACGACCATTCCTGGGTTAGGGTGATTGGCCTGGTCTGGGGCGCGGCTGTAAACGATGACGTCCAACTCGAGGTCAGAACCGATGCCGACACCCCCACCGGCGGCTCGATCGCCAACGCCTCTTCCTTCCAGGCGGTCCGGATTAATGATGGTGGGGCGGTAGGACTCTACGGGAACTCCCTCGATACCAGCGCCTACTCCTCGACGACCTGGACCGACGTGACATTCAACACTATCGTCATCGAGAACGACACCGGCGTCATCGAGCGGCAGGCGGGCAACTCGAATTTCCGGCTGAAGAAGGATGACACGACCTTCCTGGTCGGCTACGGGGTCGCCTTCGGGACCGGGGGGGACCGGACCCAGCGGGTGACCAGGATGGTGGCCGGCGCGACTGACATACCCCAGTCGTTCAGCTACGCCTACCAGAGAAACGCCAACAACGAATACTGCGACCCGAACGCCTTATTCCTCTACCGAACCACGGCCGCTTCAACCGACCTCTCGGTCCAGGCCCAGAGAGGTGCGGCCTCGGTGGCCGGTTCGGCAGTCCGGCGGACAAATACTTCCGGGTTCTTTATCGTGGAACTTCCCGCGGTTGCCGATTCCTTCATCTCCCACGATAATGTCGGGGGGCAGGATATCGGCGGAACTGCCGGCGATTTTAACATAGTTAATTTTGTCGATCACAGCGACGTGGTCTCTTTCACCAAGACCAGCGCGACCACCATGAATTGCGAGACCGACATGGACGGCCTTTTCATGGCCCAGGTCTATGTAGAGGACGCCAATCAGACCTCCGGGACACGGTTGACGGCAGGATCCAGGTTCGAGATCGCCGGCCTCGACCAGACACTGGGGGAACACGGCAACTACCTGCGCGGCGCCCAGGGCGGCATGGACACGTGGAACATCGGTCTGGATCCATGCGGGATATACGCGGTCTCCGAGAACGATGCCGTCCAGGTAGAGTGGTTCGACGATGGCGGTAACGGCGACGCGCCGTTGACGGTCGCCGCCGCTGTCGGATTCTCAGCCTTGAACATCGGCTCTCTGGTCACTCCTACCCCGACTCCCAGCGTTACACCCACTCCGGTGGGATATAAAACCCCGTTACCAACCCCGACTGTGACGCCTACGGTTACTCCGACGGTTACACCGACTCCCTCGGTTACTCCCACGCCGGGTCCGGTTGAGGTTTACTTATACGATCTTTCCACCGACCCCGGCTGGACGACGGAGTCGGACTGGGCTTTTGGGCAGCCCCAGGGGTTAGGTGGGGCAGATCACGGCAACCCCGATCCTTCTTCCGGCTTTGGTACCGGGACCAATGTTTACGGATATAATCTGGCCGGAGATTATCCCGACAATTTATCTCCAACTCAGTGGCTGACCACCTCGGAGATCGACTGCTCCCAGGTTACTGCCACTACTTTAAGTTTTTACCGATGGCTGAACGTGGAACGGTCAACCTACGATCATGCTTATATCGAAGCATCCAGTAACGGATCAAGCTGGGTCCAGATCTGGCAGAACCCGGATACCACCATTACCGACTCAAGCTGGACCCGGTACACTTATGATGTTTCTTCCGTTGCCGACTGGCAGTCATCGTTCTATCTCCGCTGGGGTATGGGTACCACTGACGGCGGTTGGAGGTATTCGGGCTGGAACATTGATGATATTATGATCACCGGGCTCTGGCATCCCACGCCGACCCCATCCGTGACCCCGACGCCCAGTCTCACCCCGACGCCAACGGCCTCCCCCACGCCCCCGGACTACAAGACCCCGACCCCTTCGCCCAGTCTTACCCCTACGCCCACTGTCACCCCGACACCGTATGGCTACGAAAGTCCAACTCCGGCACCGTCGACGACTCCGAAGAAGGTAATCGTGGGCAAGGGCTATGCTACCTACTACATTATGGGGGATGAAGATAACCTGATGAACGCCTATCAGGATATCCCGAATTCGCTGGTTAACTCCGGCTGGACCGGGGCCAACATCAACTCACGGGTCAGCATCGTGGCCACCGGGGATGATGTCAATATCTTCCTGGATGAATGGGAAAACGGGTATAACTACGATCGCAACGATCCCTATAATACCGCCGACGCTAAGTGGTGTGTGGCCGACGGGACCGAACTGAACGCGGGCGATGTTCTTAATCTGACCAATGATTTTACCGCCGTGACCGGAAGCTACGGGGTTGATTCCGGTGATGTTCTCCATGTGATGAACGCGCCTTTGAATATCGTGCGGACCATCTGGCCGGATTATCTCCCGGGGTTGTATATGGCCGGGTCCTGGGAACTCTACCCGATCCAGCACTGGGAAAACACCTATACGGCCCCGGTGGGGGCGGATACCCGTCCGCCGGATCTCCCCTTTGAGTACAGCTATCTCTTTGTCCAGGCCTTCAACGATGGCACCCGGATTCAGATCAACGATCCTTACTATTCCGCTCAGTGGGAGGTTGATACCGTGATAGATACCGGGAAAGAGATCATCTACCCCGACCCGGATGGGGCGGACTTCGCCCTTTACTCGGCGGTTCACCAGGGGACCTATGTAATCGGAACCTTTGACGGCACCACCGATCCGGCTCCGCTTCAGGCCGGGATCATGACCAGCCAGAACGGCAATGTTGACAGCCGGTTCTATACGCTCACCCCCAGCGCCCTGCTTGGTTACACCTATTTCATCCCCACGCCCTCCTTTACCGCTGTGACCGAAGATTTCAACGGCCGGAAGATTGAGAATACCGCCTATATCTTCTCCTTTCAGTCCGATACCGAGGTGACGATTGAGTGGTCCTCCGGGTCGGAAGGTCCCGTCACTCTGGATGAAGGCGATGTCTATTACTTCGTCCTGCCCCTGATCCCGAGGGGAACCTGGGAAGGTAATTACGCGACCAAGATTTCCTCGGATGAGTCCTGGAAGAAGATCTGGGTCCTGGTTTCGGGAGATGATAATAACTCCGGAGTGGACTTCGGATACCAGGCGCTCTTTCCGGAATACTTCGGGGAGAGCTACTATCTGCCCTACGCGCCCAGTAACCCCATCCATATAACACCGCTCTACGACGATACTACTTTCTATGTGGACTGGGATACCGACTGGGTGGCGGATACCAGCTTTGTCCTAGATCAGCTGGAGACCCGGCTGATTTTTCCGCCCAGCTGGACTTCTCCCACCGGATACGACGCGACCGGGGCCCACATCTGGGCCGACAAGAAGTTTCCCCTGGCCTGGGCGCAGGATAATACCCAGCACACGCTCGGTCCGGAAGCCGACGGCTACCCCCCGGACTTTGATTACGGCTTTACCATCCTGCCGCTGAACTGGTTTGATCCCTTTATGGGGTTTTCCAAGGTGGCGGACCCGACCGAACTTCCCCCTGAGGGCGGGACGGTCTATTTTACGATCGAGGTGGAAAGTTTTTACTATACCGTCTATAATATGGATCTCTATGACTACCTTCCCGCCGCCTTTGACTACCAGACCGGAACCACCACCATCACCTATAGCGACGGAACCCCGGAGAGCCACGCCGATCCGACCTGGGACAGCGGGACCGATCCGCAGACCCTGACCTGGGCTCTGGATTATGATATGGATCCCTACAATGTGATCTCCCTGAAATTTGGGGCAGCTCCCGACAGCAGCGCCCGACCGGGCCAGCATATGAACCGGGGCCAGGCTTACGGGACCGACTTTTATCAGGAGACCAATGTAAACTGCTCGTATTTCTGGCCGGAGGACTGGGCCTGGGTTTACCTGAAACCGGAAGTAATCTGTCCCTGCCCGCTTTACCTCCACCCGGACGGCCCGGACCCCGGGAGTGAGCGCGACCTGGACCGGGAAGAGCCGACCGGTTCTTCCCCGACTACTGAGACGATCAACAACGGGGGAAGGATTACTTTCTTCAGCCAATCCCTGGTTGAGGACCTGGTGATCGACGGGACCAGCGCCTCGGTGGCCTATCTCTATCTCCAGAACCCGTCCGGGACCCCTGATATAACCACCGGTTTCGCCTACAGTCACGATCCGGCTTTTTCCAGCTATACCGTTCTCGGCACCGCCACCATCTCTGATATCACCACCAGCGGCTGGCAGGAGTTTATCCTGGCGATGGATAAGATCGGAAGAGCACACGTCTGAACTCCAGTCACACTGATATATCTCGTATGCCGTCTTCTGCTTGAAAAAAAAAATACACTTTTTTTTTTTTTTCTCTCTTCCCCCTTACCCCTTTCCCCGTCTATTCCTCCTTCCCACTCTCCTACTTCCTCCTTCCTGTCTCCCCCTCTCTTTCTCCTCTCTCGTCTTCCTTCTTCGCT
>CAKZYZ010000330.1 GCA_937885075.1 uncultured bacterium
GGCGTTGGAATGCACGTGTTTTTTTATTTTTTTTGGCGGGAGGTGGGAAGGGATATTTGAGTTAGTTTTTGGACCTGGTTTAAGATACTATTCATCTATGATTTTTTTTGAAAATAATCCTTGCCCCGATTTATTGAGATGATACGGTAATATCATGTTATTAGGAAAAAAGATTCGTCTGGAGAGGATTATTAATCGAAAGACCGGGAATACCGTTATCGTACCGATGGACCACGGAGTAACCCTGGGGCCGATTCATGGGCTGGTTAATATGCGGGAGATGGTAAACGAGATCGCCCGGGGAGGAGCTAATGCCGTCCTCGGGCATGTGGGTCTGCCCCTTTACGGCCATCGGAGGTATGGAAAAGATCTCGGCTTGATCCTCCACCTCTCGGGGAGTACTGTCTGGTCCCCCGACCCCAATACCAAGGTGCTGGTCAACTCGGTGGAGATGGCGCTCAAGATGGGAGCGGACGCTGTTTCGATTCATGTTAATATCGGGGCGGAGGATGAGACCGAGATGCTCAGAGATCTGGGGATGGTCAGTGTCACGGCGATGGAATGGGGGATACCGCTCTTAGCCATGATGTATACTAGAGGAGATAAGTTTAAAAGTGAATATAGCGTAGAGGGGGTAAAACACGCCGCCCGGATCGCCGCGGAGTTAGGCGCCGATATCGTTAAGGTTAATTACACCGGATCGATATCGAGCTTTCGCCAGGTAGTTGAAGGATGCCCGATCCCGGTGGTCATTGCCGGAGGAGAGAGGGCGGATGACGAAAAGGGCATCTTCACCATAATCCGGGAGTCACTAGAAGCCGGCGGCGCCGGGGTATCGGTGGGGAGAAATGTCTTTCAGCACGAGAATCCCCGCTTGATGATGAAAGCTATCTACAATCTGGTCCATAAAAAGATCTCGGTCGAGAAAGCCATTGATATTGTCAGGTCAAAGTGATTAAATGGAGGAAAATCAGGATGAATGCCAACGAACTGGATTCAAGAGACAGGAAACTGAATATCCAATATCCAACAGGGGGGGGAGGTGGGGGGATATATACCTATATTATTTATCCATACAGGAGAATCATGACAAAATTAATCAGAAATATAATAATTATTCAGGCAGTTCTATTCATTCTGGCGCCATGCGCCATCCCTCAGTCCACGCCTCAACCGGCGGCGGAACCAAAAACCAATCCAGTGCCGGTAATTGAATTTCAAGAAGTAACCTATGATGTGGGAGATATATGGGAAGGAGAAAAAGCGTCCCATACTTTTTCCTTCAAGAATACCGGAGACGCGGTCCTCCTGATCAAGAAGGTAAAGACTTCCTGCGGCTGTACCGCAACCAATCTTTCCAGTAAGGAGATCGAGCCGGGGAAAACCGGGGAGATCAAAGCCACTTTTAATACTCGCCGCTATCACGGCAAGCAGTCCAAGACCATTTATGTCTCCAGTAATGATCCCCACCATGCCACCGTTCAGTTAAAATTACAGACCACGGTTAAATCGGCGGCCTCCTTCAAACCCCGCAATCTTCAGTTCGGACAGATCACCCGGGGAGAGAAAATCTCGCGGATTATCGAGCTCACACCCGAAGGTGAGCCTATCAAAATAACTAAACTTACCGCTTCCCCGGATGTCTTTACGGCTCGAATTCTTGAAGATGATAAAGTTAATCCGGATAAAAAATCAGAAGAGAAGGCTATCCGCCCGATCCGGATTGAGGTATCGGTCTCCCCCGAGGCAACAGTCGGGCGCCATAACGGTAATCTGACCGTCAAGATCGATCACCCTAAAATCACATCTCTCTCGGCCCGACTTTATCTCCGGGTTGAAGGTCCGGTTAAGTTTTCCCCCCGGATGCTCTTCTTCGATGAAAACGCTCAGAAAGCCCGGTCCGTTAAAAAAGTCCGTATTGCCAAACAGAAGGGCCCGGATCTAAAGATCCTCGAAGTAAAAAGTACCATTCCTCAGTTCCAGGCCGGAACGGCAACCGTTAAAGCGGGCCGGGAATTTGATATTGAGATATCCCTTGCCCCGGAGACCAAACCGGGAGATCGGAAGAGCACACGTCTGAACTCCAGTCACACTGATATATCTCGTATGCCGTCTTCTGCTTGAAAAAAAAAATCTTTTCTCTTCTTTTTTCTCTTTACCCTACTCCTATTCATCGCCCTCTCGACGCCCCGTCATCCCTCCTGCGAC
>CAKZYZ010000331.1 GCA_937885075.1 uncultured bacterium
GAAAAATACCGGCTAAAATCAAGAAGATCATTATTAGGCCCGGGTTCCCTGAGTTGATTACAAAACTTTTTCGAAAACGTATTCTTGTCCTTGCAAACTGAAATCCAACCGTTTATTGTTGTCATAGGATCTGTTGATATATACCGGAGAGGTAATGCTATTTTATATTCACATATCCTTCGTGATCTTCGTGTCCTTCGTGGTATAATTAGTTTATGAAACTATCCGAAAATATCTCTCCCCTGGATAACCGTTACCGGGAAGTAGTCCGGCCCCTGGCCCGGTATTTCTCGGAAGACGCTTTTATCCGTTACCGGATCCGGGTGGAACAGCGGTATCTGCGGGCCCTGTTTAATGAACTGAAGATAAAGGCTGATCTGGAAGAATTCCTCGGGCCGGTTACCGCGGAAGATATAGCCGCCGTCAAAGAGATTGAAGAGCACGGCCGGGGGGAGATTCCAGCCACCCACCATGACGGCAAGGCAATCGAGTACTTCCTCAAGACCCGTCTTGATCCCCGATTTCAGGAATATGTCCACTTCGGCCTCACCACCGAGGATGTGAATAACATTGCCCTGGCATTAATGCTCCGGGAAGGATTGGAGGAAGAGCTGCTCCCCGGGCTCGATACTCTTCTGGAGGAAATCCGGGCCCTGGCCCGGGAGGAGCGGCGGACCGCCATGCCCGGCCGAACCCACGGTCAATGGGCCTCCCCCACCACCTTTGGAAAGGAAATTATGGTCTTCGTCCGCCGCCTGGAGAGTGAAGTGGCCCGGCTGAAGACCGCCCGGATCGAGGCCAAGCTGAGCGGGGCGGTGGGGAGCTATTCCGCCCTGAAATTCGCGCTTCCCGAAATCGACTGGCTGGACTTTTCCCGGAAATTTATCCGGAGTTTTGATCTTACTCCTTCTCTGGTGACAACCCAGACCGTACCCCCGGAGAGTTACCTCCGGGTCTTTCAGTCCTTCCAGCTGATCAATTCGATCCTGGTCGACCTCTGCCGGGACCTCTGGCGTTATATCTCCGACGGTTGGGTGGTCCAGAAGCCGGTGGAGGGAGAGATCGGTTCCTCGGTCATGCCCCACAAGGTCAACCCCATTCATTTTGAGAACGCCGAGGGTAATCTTAAGATCGCTAACGCGCTCTTCGAATGTTTTGCTCGGGAATTGCCCGTCTCCCGGCTCCAGCGGGACCTCTCCGACTCCACCATCAAGAGAAACTTCGGGGTAGCCCTGGCCCACGCTTATCTGGCCTATCACTCCTGTCGGGAAGGTCTGGCCCGGATCAGGCCCGACCGGGAAATGATGGAGGGACTGCTGGATGACCACCCGGAGATAGTGACCGAGGGTATTCAGACTGAGTTAAGAAAGCACATCCCGGATCCTTACGAACGGCTCAAGGAACTGACCCGGGGCAAGACCATCACCGGGGAAGAGCTTCACCGTTTCATTGACTCTCTGGAAGTCCCGGGAGAGGTTAAGGAAAAATTGAAAGACCTCACCCCCTCCAATTATCTGGGAGAGATCGACCGGCTATTTGATTAGCATCCGCGGCAAAATTGACGGCGACGGACCGGTTATTTGCCCCCCCTTTCCCGGATGATCCGGTCGTGCTGATCTATATCTATCGCGTCCCAGGGATAGGCAATCCACCGGTCTTTGACCTCTTCTCCGAAAAAATATCTTTTGACTTCCGCCGGAAATGTTCCCCGCTTCTCTTTATCCTTGTTGTGAATCACCGCGACGGCCACCTCCTTCGGCTTGTATTTGAGGAGCTCCCGGAGACAGTATTCCAGGGTGGTCCGGGAATCATCGACCTCATCGACCAGAAGCACCTTCTTGCCGGTGAGCTTCGCGCGCACTTCATCAATCCACTGGATCATCTGGGGGGTGTCGGCCGGACGGTTGTGGATATCATAATAAGCGATCCCCACTGTAAGGATCGGCAGATTCAGATAGGTCTTCAGTATCCGGGCCGGGATGAAGCCCCCGGTGCCGATAGCCACGATGAGATCGGGGCTGAATCCGGAATCCCGGATCAGGCCCGACAGTTTTCGGACCGTCCGGTGGATGTCCTGGTAGGAAACATAGTATTTTTCCATGATTTTTAACCTTGCTTAATTCGGTTAACTTTAACAGACGATTAACAATATTTTTTACCCCCAACCTCGGCCCCTATAATTTAACAGACGAATTGGATGTGATATCCCCCGCCTCGGCCCCTTATGCTGTCCACTAATTTTTACCCCGAGATGCCGAAGGCATTTTTCGGGGACGCCAATTTACACTAATTGTCTTCCCCTCCCCCCCACCTTTTAAGAACTACGAATTACGCGAACCTATATCTTGTAGTATCCCGCATCTTGCATCTTGTACGCCGGTCCCGAACCACTGCCCACTCCCTACTCCCCCCTCCCCATATCATCTATCCGGTATTCGGCTATATAAGGAAGAGTCCGATAGGTCTCCCGGTAATCCAGGCCGTAGCCCACCACCCAGATATCGGGGATCTCGAAACCGGTGTAATCGATTTCGATATCGACTTTCCGGAGAGACGGCTTGCTGAGCAGACTGCAGCATCGCAGAGAGGCCGGCTGACGGGCGGCCAGGTTACGCAGAAGATAGTCAAGCGTATAGCCGGTATCCGAGATATCCTCTACCACCAGCAGATGCCGATTTTTTATATCGATCTTGAGATCCATGACCATCCGGACGGCACCGCTGCCGGTTCCTTCCATCCCATAGCTGGAGAGGGCGATAAAGTCAACGTGATGAGGAATGTTAAGGCGCCGGCAGAGATCGGCCAGAAAGATAAAGGACCCCTTGAGAATCCCGACCACCAGCAGGGGGGACTTCCCGGCATAATCGGATGAGATCCGATCGGCCAGTTGAACCACCCGGTGTTCAATCGCGGCCGAGTCGATCAGCACCCGAACCAGTTTTTTATCCACGGGAATCTGGGGAATTTCATTCATATTCTCTCCTCTTCGCAGTCCACTGATTACTCCTTTTGTTTTCTCCCCCCCCGCCTCAGCCCCTTTTTTGTCCACGGATTTCACGGATTACTCTGATTATTTTTCCTCGGCCTCGCTTTTAAACCGCTAATCCCGCGAATCTGCGCGAATCTTTCGAAGTTGAGCGTTCGACGCCGCGCCCGCCATAGCTTTAGCGACGGCTGGTTCGATGTTCGGCGTTCGATGCCCTGCCCGCCATAGCTTTAGCGGCGGCTGGTTCGATGTTCAGTCTTCCCCCCCCTGCCTCGGCCTCTTTTGAGAATATTTAGCTCTACTACCTATGTTGACGAAAAAGGCGAACAACTTTAGGCACTTTAGCGCACTTTAGGCACTTTAAACTTATTTTCCTTACTCCCACTCAATGGTCCCCGGGGGCTTGTTGGTTATATCGTATACTACCCGGTTGATGCCCGGTACCTCGT
>CAKZYZ010000332.1 GCA_937885075.1 uncultured bacterium
GGGAAACATGATAGGAAGAGTGATATTAATATCAAGTTGGGGGGGCACATTGTAGCATTGTTTTTTTTTTTTCAAGCAGAAGACGGCATACGAGATATATCAGTGTGACTGGAGTTCAGACGTGTGCTCTTCCGATCTATGACTGTCTTGCCCCAGCTGCTGCTTAATGTCCCGGTCCGGGAGAAACCCGATCTCTCCACCATCCCGGAGATCGCTGATGAAATCAAGGCGGTGGAGGCTGAACTGGGCGATTCCGGCCGGGTTCTGGTCCGCTACTCCGGAACCCAGTTATTATGCCGGGTGATGGTGGAAGGACCAACGGTGGAAATTACTGAGAAGTATTGTGAAAGAATCGCGGAGGTAATTAAATCCCAAATATCAAGCACCAAATAACAAATAATATTTAAGAATATCTATACCTTTTAATCTTCTGCGTCGGTGTCTTCTCAAAGGCGTCGCCGTGGAGTCGTATCTCTGCTATCCGGCTATAGGCCGGGAGCCGGGTGTTGACCTCTGTCCGGATCTCCTCCATCACTTCCCGGAGCCAGATTTCATTATCTCCATTTTCTCCTTTTTCGGCATCCACCGCGTTCCAGTCCGGGTATACCAGGGCGATTAATCTATCTCCCTCCAATAGAACCAGGGATTCCTGAACATAGCCCATCACGTTCAATTTGCTCTCTATCTCTTCCGGGTAGATATTCTGGCCGGAGGGCCCCAGGATCATACTCTTGCTCCTCCCCATGATGTAGAGGAATCCATCCGAATCAACTACTCCCAGATCGCCGGTGCGGAGCCAGCCATCCTCATCCAGAACCTCCCGGGTTGCCTCGGTATTTTTATAGTAGCCCAGCATTATGTTTTTGCCTCTGACCATGATCTCTCCCGCCTGGCGGATCTGATCACCGGAGTCAATCTTCAATTCCACTGGAGTGATAGCCCTGCCGGCTGACCGGGAGCGTTGCTCCTGCCATGGGGCGTAGGTGAGCAATGGGCCGCACTCGGTCATCCCGTAGCCGGTCGCGATCGGCAGCTTGATCTTCTTCAGGAAGTCCTCCACCTCGGCATTAAGAGCGGCGCCGCCGATGACAATCTCTTTGAAATTTCCCCCGAAGGTCTCATACATTTTCCGGCGGATCTTATTGTAGATTAACCGGCGGAGGAGGGGGATCTTCAGCAATGCCTTAATTGAATTCCGGTTTAATATGGGAGCAAGTTTCTTCTTATAGATCTTCTCCAGGATCAGGGGAACGAAGAAGATCAGACCTGGTCTCACTTCCGCGAATGCTTCAATTAATATTTTCGGGGCCGGGATCTGTTCGAGAAAAGTAATATGGCACCCGATCGAGAAGGGAAAAAGCAGATCAAAAGAGCTGGCGTAGGCGTGGGCGAGGGGAAGGAAGCTGAGGCTCTGCTTTGCTGTGTCGAGGGGGATAATCTCCTGGACGTAGTTGATGTTAGCCATCAGGCTGCGGTAGGGGAGCATTACTCCCTTTGAGAATCCGGAAGTACCGGAAGTGTAGACCAGGGCGGCAAGGTCGGACTCACCCCGATCGGGCGGGAGCATGAAGCTCTTCGAGGATACCCGGGCAATCTTCTCCTTTTCTTTGTCTTCAATCTTCTGTATTTTTTCCGGGAGTTGCCGTTCCTTGTAAGATAGAAGTTCGAGAGTATTGAGCGATACGACTGTCTTCAGTTTATCCATCCGCTCCTCATCGATCTTGGCGGCACCGGCCTCGGTCGTGAATAGGACCCGACTCTCGGAGTGGTTGAGAATATGTTGGATATCGTCATCGTGAAAATCAGAGAGAATGGGGACGATGACCGCGCCATAGGTGATGGTTGCCAGGTAGACGATTGCCCAGTTGGCTGAATTTGGCCCGATCAGGGCGATCTTCTCGCCCGGTTTAATGGACCGACCTTTCAAGATGGCATGAAGGAGCAGGATCTTCTTTCCGACTTCTCCGTAGGTCAGAGTCTCCTTATGATAATTGGTGAAGGCGGGGAAATCCCAGTTCTTACTTATGCTCTCTTCAAATAATCGATTAAAGATCATAATTTTTACTCTGTAAAAATTAGTTTTGAAAAATGTATTTTATCATAAAAATAGTAATGCGGTATTATATTGCTTGTACTATGATTTGTCAGCATTGAATTATATTTAATTCAAAAGTTTCTACAGAAATATTTCGGGATCCCGAGTTTTTTTATATTAAGTCTCGGGACAATAAATGTAAGAAAAATGATTCTTGCCCCGTATTTTACGAGGCGTCTAACGGTCTTTAACGTCTTTATTTTAAACGTCCTTATTTTTTAACGTTAGCGCCGGAGGCGCTAATTTATAATGAATATATATCTGTTGATTATCTTAATTATCCTGATCGGGAAGTATATCCTCGATCTTACCATTGAGGTTTTGAATCTCCGGCATGTCAGCCCTGAACTGCCGGCTGAGTTTGCTGACTGTTATGACGCTGAACGGTATCGCCGCTCCCAGCAATACCTTAAGGAGACCACCCGGCTGAGCATTATCGCCGATAGTCTTCTCACCCCGCTGATTGTGGCATTCATCCTGCTGGGCGGTTTCAATCTGGTCGATACGTTCGCCCGTGAGGCCGCGGAAGCTGATATCTGGCGCGGTTTGATCTTCGCCGGAATTCTTTTTATGGCCTCATCACTGATTAATATTCCTTTTTCCGTATATCGGACTTTCATCATTGAGGAGAGATACGGCTTTAATCGGACCACGGTTAAAACGTTTATCTTAGACCTATTCAAGGGATGGGTATTGGCCGGATTGATCGGGGGGATAGTCTTCGCGGCGATAATCTGGTTCTTTGCTACTGCCGGGTCAATGGCCTGGCTCTTATGCTGGGGGGCGGTCACCGCCTTTCAGCTCTTTATTCTCTTTATTGCCCCGGTGACAATTATGCCGCTCTTTAATAAGTTCACTCCGTTGGAAGATGGGGAGTTAAAATTGAAGATTGAGGAGTATGCCCGAAAGCAGGATTTCAAGATTAAAGGGGTATTCACCATGGATGCCTCCCGGCGCTCCACCAAATCCAACGCCTATTTTACCGGATTCGGAAGGTTCAGGAGGATTGTCCTCTTTGATACCCTTATTAAGCGCCATACCGTTGATGAGCTTCTCTCGATACTGGCGCATGAGGTCGGGCATTATAAGAAACGGCATATTATGAAGAATGTATTGGTATCGGTGCTTTCTACCGGGTTGATGTTCTTCATCCTGGCACTCTTCATAAATAACCGTGGTTTATTCGACGCTTTCCGGATGAGTCATACCTCAATCTACGCCAGCCTATTCTTCTTTGCCTTCCTCTATGGTCCGGTCGATATGGTTGTCTCGATTATGGGAAATTTACTCTCCCGGCGGTTTGAGTACGAAGCCGATGCCTATTCCGCCCGGACCTATGGACAGCCGGGCTCGATGATTGCCGGGTTGAAGAAACTGAGCGCGGATAATCTCTCCAACCTTACCCCCCATCCTCTCAAGGTGTTCTTTACCTATAGCCATCCCCCGGTATTGGAGAGAATAAGGGTGCTGGATCAGCTTCGGGGGATTGCCGGAGGATCAAAAAAGGAACTGTTAACCTCCGATTAACTCGGACAGAACCACTCTTAACTCCGCGGTGGAGAATGGCTTGGTGAGGACGCCGGAGAAACCATACTTCCGATAATCTCTTACAACCGGATCGGTGACATATCCGCTGCAGAGAATAGCTTTTACCCCGGGATCGATTTTTATCAGAGATTTAATTACTTCTCTCCCCCCGCCTCCGCCGGGGATTATCAGGTCCAGAAGAACGGCATCAAAGGGGTGGCCGGATTCTTTCTTCTTTCGGAAGAGTTCGATCGCGGTTTTACCATCCTTCGCGTAAGCTGCCCGGCAGCCGATATATTTAAGCATATTTCCGGTTACGGTCCTTAATGCTTCGTCATCATCCATGATGAGGATATATTTATCCCCCTCAATGAAACCTGCTTCAGGCAGGTATTGTGTCGGCTTCACGGCTGGAAAATAGATATTAAATATGGTGCCCTGGTCGGGAGTGCTGTCCAACTGGATAAAGCCCCCGCTCTGCTCAACAATCCCGTAGACGATGGAGAGTCCGAGGCCGGAACTATTATCACTATCTTTAGTGGTGAAGAATGGTTCGAAGATTCTGGAACGAGCCGTTTCATCCATTCCCCGGCCATTATCTTCAACTACCAGGACGACATAGTCTCCGGGCTGCTTCCCGATAATTCGGGGTATCAGTGAATTGGTTAATTCCGCTGAATCCGTCCGTATCGTAATCTCTCCATTCCCGTTGACCGCATCCTTGGCATTTATAACCAGATTTATAATAATCTGCTCCATCTGGCCCTGGTCGGCATTGATCATCGGCAATGCTGGATTGAGGCTGAAGCTCATCTCTATGGATCGCCCGCATATTCGCCTGAGCATGCCGGAGATGTCGGTTATGATAGCATTAAGGTCGATATTTTTTGGCTGGATCGTCTGCCTCCGGCCGAATGAGAGGAGCTTGCGGATCAGGCTTCCGGCGCGGATAACAGTCTCATCCAGTTCCCGGATCTCACCCTGGAGAGGATCCTCATCAAGGAGCTGGGCTTTTATAACTTCAACATATCCCCGGATAGCATTTAGAAGATTGCCGAAATCATGAGCCATTCCTCCGGCCATCCGGGCCGCCGACTCCATCTTCTGGGCTTGGCGGAGTTGTTCCTGCATCCGTATCCTCTCACCCTCATCGTGGAGTTTGGCCGTGATATCAACGGCTGTTGCGGAGAAGTAGAGTGGCGTTCCCTGCTCATCTTCGATAACTGTCGCGTTCATCATGGTTGGAAAGACCGTTCCATCCTTCTTCTTATGCCAGACCTCCTCGGCGTAATAGACCCCATCAGTTTTCAGCCGCTGGTTGAGTATATTCACCATCTCCATCTGATCTTCGGTGTGGAGATCGGAGAGATTCTTCCCGATCATCTCTTTCGGTGTGGACTGATGCAGCCAGGCGAGGTGCTTATTAAGGTAGATTATATCTCCTCCCAGATCGGTGATAATGGTGCCGTAGTTAGCCTGGTCGGAGATTGTTTTAAACATTATCAGATCTTCATCTGATCGCTTGTGCTCTTCAATTTCCCGCTTGAGATGTTTATTTGCTGCCGCCAGTTCCTTGGTCCGCTCGATCACCTGCCGCTCGCACTTATCCCGTGCTTGGAGAAGATCTGATTCAAGTATTTTTCGCTCCGATAGATCAATATCAATGCAGAAAAGTTCCGGCTCTTTTCCTTCAACAAAAACCGCCGTATGGATGGAGTATACGGAGACCGCCCGGCCCTCTTTATCCTGTAATAGCAACTCTCCGGCCGGCAGGAATTCTCCGGACTCTTTTGCTTTTCCCCCCACACTCAGGGCCTGGAGAAAGAGCGGCTTCAGATCTGGGGGAATAATCAAATCACTGAGGTTCTTTCCGATTGCTTCGGCGGCCGAATATCCGTATATCTTTTCGCTGGCTTTATTCCAGTAGAATAATGTTCCGTCGGGTCGGTAGCCTTGAATCGACACCCCGGGGAGATATTCGGTCAGGTTGCGGAACCTTTCCTCGCTCTCCCGGAGGGCATCCTCTATCCTCCGCTGGTCGGTGATATCCATGGAGACACCGACCGAGCCGATGATCTTCCCGTACCGGTCCCGGAGCCAGTTTAAGGTAAGATGGGCCTGAATAATGCTTCCATCCTTCTTCCGGTTGAAGACATCTCCCCGCCATACTTCCTCCACAGCCTGCTCCGTGATCCATGATGCCAGATCAGGGGAATTCCCCGGAATCCTATCGAAGATATCTCCCGCGGGGCGGCCGATCAACTCCAGTGGAGTATAGCCCAGAATCTCCTCTGTGGCGGGGTTGGCGTAGGTGATCCGGTGGTCGAGGTCGGTGACAATGACCATCTCTCCCAGCCGTTCCACCGCCAGGGAGAGATAGGCGAGCTGAAGATCTTGATTCATATTTGTGGGAGACATTTTTATTCTTAGCGAAAATATTGGAATTTCGAACCCGGATAATAATATAATCACACTATCTGGTTCCTGTCAAATAAATAAGCCGGTGACGCTAATTTAGTAATGAAAGCTATGAATTATCAAATGGGTAGTCATTCAGTACATCTTTAATCCCCGTTATCGCCGGTTTTTCAAAACCATTCTCCCGGCATCTGAGTGAATTAATTGTAAAGTCTTTGTCCCGCAGTGAATTAACAATAAGGATTATAAGACCAAGCTGCAAGCTTTCAGTGAACCCCGTGGCCCCGTGCTCGTAGCGGCCCCGCCGTCGGCGGGGCCATCGTGCGGCCGCCTAAATGCAGCCGCTACGAGAGGGGGGGGTCCAGTGAAAGCTTACACCACGCTTAGTATGCTAAATGTATTGTAAATATTTATCGGACAACTTTTGGTCGATCGACCAAAAGTTGTCCGGTTTCCTGGGTTTTAAGGAGGCAGATAGGCTATCTGGTGGCCGGGATGTCGCCGGAAGTGCCGAAATATATCCGGGAGATGGCCCATGTAAAAAGATAGTGATCAGTGAGTAGTAAGCGGTAATCAGTGGTCGCCGGTTATGGAGCGCGGCAGCCTTGCTGCCGCGAACCGACGTTGTAGCCGCGGTCGCTGACCGCGGCAGGCCGGATGCCTCAAGTCCGCGGTCAGCGACCGCGGCTACAGGGGGCCGCCCGGGACGATGTTTTCCGATTACCGATCACTGTTTACTGATTACTTTACTTCGTAACCGGCTGATCGTTGGTGACGCAGTGTACGCCTCCCCCCTCCGCCCAGATATCAAGTATCTCCACCATCACGACGTCACGGCCGGGGAAGAACCCTGCTATAGTCGCCCGGGCGGCGGCGTCCCAGGCCGGAACTCCGAATCCGGGCACGATTACGACACCGTTGGCTACCAGCCAGTTCATGTAATTGGCCGGTAAAGGGTCCCCATTATGCATGACATAACCGGGCATATCGACGCGGACGACCTCGAAGCCGGCGTTCTGAATAATCGAGGCGGCCTCTTCGTAAACCGGAGCGTCCGGATCGGTCTGGGAGGTGTATCGCGCGACGGCTACGGTATTCTCATCGATGAAGCGGGCGATGCCGTCCACATGGCCGTTGGTAATATCATCGGATGGTTCGCTGAGAAGCCAGATGATTTTTGTTACCCCGAAGGCTGATTTTAATATTCCCTCCATTTCCTTATGACTTACTCCGGGATTCCGGCTGCTCAGGCATATCCAGGATGTAATGAGAGCATCGCGGCCATTGAATTCCAGGGTGCCTCTCTCATTAATCAGCCGGTAGGTATCGCACTTTACCCCCTCGATCCATGCCACCCGGGCGGGGACTTTATCATCGTTCTGATAGGGCGGTCCCAAACCCCAACCGTTAAACCCCCAGTCCTGAACAATCGCTTCCCCTTCTTTTTTTGCCCAGACCGGGCCGTTATCCCGCATCCAGGACCAATCGTAGTCCATGATATGCCAGGTGATGTTGGTTAGAGGAACTCCCGCTTCGGTCAGGAAGTTACGGGCCCGGGCTCCGGCACTCTCACTTTCCACCAGAATATGGATCGGTTCATAATCCTGAAGTCCGTCGATAATCGCGCTGAAATTCCGGCGAAGTCCAGCCTCAGGCTTCCGGGGCCACTGCATCCATGTGGCTTTATGTGGTTCCCATTCGGCCGGAATTCGTACCGTGTGATTTGACGCACATATGAGCGCGTCGCTGTTAACATTCCTAGAGTCGGAAGATTTAATCGATAAGCCGGCTCCAATGAACTCTCCTTCAACCAACCCCAAGAAATCTGAAGTCGTTCCGGTACTTATCAGGATTATACTTAAAGCTATTGCAACTATAATCATACTGCTAAATTTCTTTCTGCTGAAATAGTCTAAATTTTGTGCATTGTTCTATAGCCCCTGTCGGGCAATCTCTTCCCGGCCCGCATCGATAAGTTCTTTAATGGTATTGATGAACTCTTCCGCGGTCTTCATGGCAAGGATATTGGGTTTTCCTTCCGCTTCAGTTGGCGGAGCGGTAAGGACGCGGATTCGTTCCAAGCGGGCGGCTAAGTCCACTGGTATCCGGCCGGTGGCGACCAGTTCTTTCTCCACCAGGTGGGGGGAGGGGAGTTCTTCTCCTGGTGCTTTGTCTTTAACGAGTGAGAGATGAGCGGTCAGGGCCAATCCCAATGCCTGCCGGAGAGGGCGGCTCACTTCTTCCGGAAAGTCATTCTGGAGGGAGATCGAGGCAAACTTGATTCGCTTATCGGCGGCGTCCAGGGATCGGCCGTATCGTTGCAACTGGAGTTCAATTGCTTTCTGGGCGTCATCGTGGGCCGGAGCGGGGATGGCTGAGGCTCGAAAGTAAATTCTCCCCGTCTCTTCCTGCTCCGCTAAACCGATCAGGGCGGAGAGCGTTCGATAGCCCTCCTGCTCCATCAGCAGCAACCCCGGCGAGGGATGGGAGCCATAATGTTCGGTGAATGTCTTTTCAATCGGTAACCGTAGCTTGGTCGGTTCTCGATCCACGACGACCAGGATGTTCTGGCTGGATTGAGTTCCAGGAAATTGAGGCGCGTCCCGCACCAGGAGAATTCTGCCCGGGTAGCGCCCAACCAGCAGGTCGGCGAGATCCGGCAATGTAGGGATAACTTCCGGTACGGTTACGGATGGAGCGGTGGGTTCGAGGGCCAGTTCCGGCTTAATGGACGGTTTGATCCCCAGCATTACTTCAAGTCGCTGGAGGACGCCTTGTCCGACATCTTTAAAGGTAAGTTCGGTGACAGTGCTGTCCTC
>CAKZYZ010000333.1 GCA_937885075.1 uncultured bacterium
CTCCCGGAACCCCGGTGTCCATTGCGAGGCTACCCCACACGCGGGTTTTGGTGGGGGGATGGATCTTTGTCCCCGGGTTGAAACTCGGGGCTGAGATGTAGGACCCCTTTGGGGTCCGGGGTGGTGGGGGGGACGGTCCTTGTTCCCGGGTTGAAACCCGGGGCTGATATGTGGGACCCCTTTGGGGTCCGGCCAAATGAACCCCAACGGGGTTCAACATGTAAGCCCGGGGAGAATCCCTGGGTTCAAGGGGTGAAACCCTGGAAATATACCCGAGCATCGCACAGAAAAAAAAAGAACCCCAACGGGGTTCCACATATAAGCCCGGGGCGAATCCCCGGGATCCCTGAATTATGGAAAATAACGAAGCAAAGATGAAGGAGCTGCTCTACGACTTCCGTCGTTACTTCGAGCAGCTCAAAGATGATGGAGTGGAGTGGGTAGAGACATCCCACCTCCTCCCCCCGGGTGATACTGAGGTTGCTCCCGCCCGGAAGCCGGAACCGGCGCGGGCTTACCCCCGGCCTGAGAAATCATCTCGGCCCCGGAAAACTACTCCGGCTTATCCGGAAGAAAAAGCCGCCCCGGCGGTTCAGAAGCCGGATCTATCCTCCCCGGCCGAGAAGTTCCGGGTCCTGATAGAGAGGATCAATAACTGCCGGAACTGCGGCCTGGCCTCGACCAGAAACCGGGCTGTCCCGGGAGAGGGAGGGAACGCTCTCAGGATTCTCTTTGTCGGGGAAGGGCCGGGTGCGGAAGAGGACCGCACGGGGCGCCCATTTGTCGGACGTTCCGGACAACTGCTCGACAAGATTCTGGCCGCGGTATCCTTGACCCGGAATGATATTTTTATCACCAATATCGTCAAATGCCGTCCGCCCGGCAACCGCGACCCCCACTCTGAAGAAGTCATTGCCTGCTGGCCTTACCTCGATGAACAGATCAAGATCCTCCGGCCCCGGGTTATCGTAACCCTGGGTGCCCCGGCGGCGAAGACACTGCTTGATACCACTGAGGGGATCGGGAGACTCCGGGGGCGATTCCATGACTACCACGGAATTCCACTTCTTCCGACCTATCATCCGGCCTATCTGCTTCGGTCTTATACTCTGGAGAATAGGAAGAAGGTGTGGGAGGATATGAAGTTGTTACGGGAATTTATTGATAAATTATGAATGTTGGGAGAAGGAATTCGGGTTTATTTATAAAAAAGAGTTAACATCGAACGTCGAACGCCGAACTTCGAACGTCGAACGACGCATTGGCTTTGAGCGGGGGCAGACAGAGGGATAAAGGCTGAACTTCGAATGTCGAACGACGCATTGGCATAGAGCATCGGCAGACAGCGAATTAAAGGCTGAACGTCGAACGTCCAACTTCGAACTTCGAACTTCGAACGTTGAAAGGAAAAGAAGCTAAGATGAATGATGATAGGAAGTATGATTTAGAAGAGAGACTTTTGGAATATGCCGCGATGATTATCCGTCTGGTCGACCGGCTGCCGAAAACCCGGGCCGGGAATCATGTCGCTGGTCAGTTGCTGCGATCGGGGACCTCGCCTCTTCCTAATCATGGAGAGGCACAGGCTGCGGAGTCAGCTCGAGATTTTGTGCATAAATTCAAAGTATGTTTGAAAGAGTTGCGCGAGTCAAAGAGATGGCTTAGATTGATAAAAAGAGTTCCCTTAATAGAGCCAGTATCTTCTATAGATTCGCCGATCCATGAGACAGAAGAATTAATAAAAATCTTTGTGAGCAGTATCAAGACGGTACAGCGAAGGGAAGAATGAACATCGAACATCGAACGCTCAACTTCGAACTTCGAACGAGCGGTCCCTGGCCGCCGGCTGAATCTTCGGTTTTTTTCGCCTTCAAAACTCTCCTGCCTGAGTCCATTCGCTGTTCAGTCGTTGAGCAGTTGCCAGGTTAAATACCCGCGCCACCGAGCCAGCCGAAGTTCGACGTTCGAAGTTGAGCGTTCGACGTTCGATGTTCATTTTTTAGTTTTTAGCCGCTCGGAGCCTAAAGCCAATGCGATCGTTCGACGTTCGAAGTTGAGCGTTCGATGTTCGATGTTCAATCTTTTAAAACATGATCCTTCCTTCTCCCCAAAACAACAGCACTCACGCCGAGGTGATCCTGAACCTCAAGGCCGATCTCTGCCTCACCTACACAGTCCCGGAAGAATTAATCCGCCGCCTGCGGGTTGGACACATGGTCCTGGTCCCTCTGGGCTCCCGCCGGGTGAATGGCTTTGTTACGCTCTTCCCCGCTCCTCCTCCCCGGCGCCCGGGCAGGTCGATTATCCGCTTGCTTGACCCGGAACCATTCTTTGGAGATAACCTTATCTCATTGGTACGCTGGATCTCCCAGTATTACTTCTGTTCATTTTCCCGGGCGTTCAAGACCGCGCTTCCCTCTCCGATCAGGAATACCAGTAATCCATCCCCGGTTCTCCATGTCGCCCTTAATATCTCGGTGGAGGAATCCGGAGAAGAGATAGAGAAGTTGGCCGGAAAGGCCCCGCGCCAGGCCGATATACTGAAGGTTCTCCAGGGGAGGACCGGGACCAGCCCGCTCGCGGCCGTTCTGAAGGAATCCGGGGCGTCCCGGAGTTCATTGACCGCGCTGGAGAAGAAAGGACTGGTAGTCATAAGCCAGGAGGATAGATATACCTCCGGAAGACCGGGCGAAGAGATACTGCCTACCGGTCCTCTTGTTCTCAATGATGAACAGAAAGTCGCCTTCAAAGAGATCGTTGACGCAATCGATAATGAGGAGTTCAGGGTATTCCTCCTCCACGGGATTACCGGGAGCGGAAAGACCGAGATATATCTCCAGGCGGTCGCCCGGGTGCTGGAGCGGGGGGAGGGAGCGATTATCATGGTCCCGGAGATATCCCTCACTCCGCAGACCGGGGAACGGTTCCGGTCCCGGTTTGGAGACCAGGTAGTTGTTATCCACAGCGCCCAGGCGGCGGGTGAGCGTTATTCCGCCTGGCGCCGGTTGGCTGATGGTCGGGCCCGGATTGTCCTCGGGCCCCGTTCCGCTGTCTTCGCTCCGGTAAAAAATCTGGGGTTGATAGTTGTCGATGAAGAGCATGAGACTTCATATAAGCAGTCCGCGATCCATCCGTTTTATCATGGCCGCGATGTGGCGGTGATGCGGGGGAAACTGGAGAATTGCCCGGTAATTTTAGGGTCGGCCACGCCGTCAGTGGAGAGTTATAACAATCAGCGGGAGGGGAAGTATTCTCTCCTGACTCTCTCCCATCGTCCCGATGAGGCGGAACTCCCGAAGGTCAGGATTATTGATATGCGTCTCGAGCGGGAGAAGTTCCGCGGCGGGAGTTCCTTCTCTTCTATTCTTCTTCGAGAGATGAAGCTGAACCTGGAGGAGGGAAGGCAGACAATCCTCTTTTTAAACCGGAGAGGTTTCTTTACCGTCCTGGTCTGCCGGGAATGCGGATATGTCGCCCGGTGCCCGCATTGCAGTGTCTCTCTCACCTACCATAAAGGCAAACGTTTGCAGATATGCCATCTCTGCGGTTATACCGCTGCCCCGGACCGGAGCTGCCCGCTCTGCAAGTCGAAAGATATCACCTTCTCCGGGAGGGGAACCCAGAGGATAGAAGAGCAGATAAAGAAGATATTTCCCCAGGCCCGGGTTCGGAGGATGGATACCGACTCGGTCGGCGCCAGGGATTCTCATCGGATTATACTTGATGAATTCAAAGCGGGCCGGATTGATATTCTGGTCGGTACCCAGATGATCGCTAAGGGACTGGATTTTCCCAATGTGACCCTGGTCGGTGTGATCATGGCCGATACCGCGCTCTCCCTCGCGGATTTTCGGGCCACCGAGTACACCTTCCAGATCCTTTCCCAGGTCGGCGGTCGGGCGGGGAGGGGGGAACTGAAAGGGACGGTTATTATCCAGACCAATTCCCCCCGCCATCCCGCCCTTCTCTCCGCGGTCCGGCACGATTACGCTGCTTTCTTCGATCAGGAGATCGCTCTCCGGGCCGAACTGGGATATCCCCCTCTCAATCACTTCATCAGCCTGACGGTTCTCTCCCGCAACGAAGATAAGAGTCTCCGGATCTGCGAGCATCTTGCCCGCCTCTTAAGGCCCGTGATGGCCCCGGAAGATGAGATCATGGGCCCGGCTCCACCCCCGATCAACCGGATCAGGGGAAGATACCGCTGGCAGCTCCTCTTAAAGACTCACGGGGTGGTATCCACTCTCAGGGCTCTGGGTCAGGTGCTGCCCGGACTGGGAAAAGACCGGGACGTTAAAATTGAAGTGGATGTCGATCCCATTTCCATGCTCTGAAGTATTCTCTGCCGGTCCGGCAGAGAATATTTCAGAGCATGGAAATGATATGATTTATGGATCTAAAATCCCACTGATTCAGTTAGCAGTTGGATATCCCACAAGATAGCCTCCGTCTCTTATGTGGCCTACTTGATAAAATATTAATTGATGAAATTAATGAAATTCGCATTGACATTTATGCGTTATCTAAATTAGGATAATATCATTGATATAGATATACTGGCACTGAAAAGGAGAAAGCATGACTGATAGCGAGAAAGAAAGAGACGGGATCCTCCTGGAGCAAATGAACATTAAATTTGATATACTCGTAGAAGGTCACCAAGCTGGCAGAAAAGAGACAAAAAAATTTGCGGATGAAGCCCGAGAAAGACATGATAAACTAGAGAAACAATTGTCGATGGTTGCTAAGAACTTAAGTGAACAGATTACTGGCAACCGGGAAGAGATAGGAAAGAACCGGGAAGCCATCACATCGGTGGATAAGAAGGTGGACCGGAACCGGGAAGCCATCGAACAGAACCGGGAAGCCATCACATCGGTGGATAAGAAGGTGGACCGGAACCGGGATGCCATCGAACAGAACCGGGAAGCCATCACATCGGTGGATAAGAAAGTTGACAGGAACTGGGAACGGATTGATGAGCATGACCGGAAGATGGGCTGGTTTGTCGAAAAGTCAGAAGACCACGAGCAGAGAATTCCTGTCTAAAATCAAAAATCCCCCTTATCGGTAATTGTAGACCAAAGATCTCTTCGGCTAACTAAAGCCGGTCAACAACGGTAAGGCGCACAATTATTTATTCCGTCGTTTCATGATGGAAGGATGCTAGCACCGTTTCGGTGTTATCCGCTGTCGATTTGCAGACTCGGTTCTAATCTGTTAATCATCTGGTTGTCAAGAGAGAATGAATTATAAGAGCTTATGCGGCCCGAAGATCTCCGGGTAGAGATCTGAGAGATGGGTCTCCCGGAACTCTCCCTTAGTGTTGGCGGCCAGGATCAGCATCTCCCCCCGATCGAACTCGGCCAGACTCTGCCGGCAGATGGCGCAGGGGAAGGGAGAAAGAAGTTAAAAGTGCCTAAAGTGCGCTTCCGCCGTCACCAAGGCTATGGCGGATAAAAAAGTGCCTTCCTCCGTCGCTAAAGCTTCCGCCTTCGTCAAGACTATGGCGCACAGGATGGCGGATAGGAAAAGTTGTTCGCCTTCGCCTGGCTTTTTCAGCTCCTCGTTTGCTTCACTTTACCCCTAATGCCGCCATGTCGGGTTAGGTGATAACTTTCAACTTTAGGCACTTTAGCGCACTTAAGGCACTACAGAACATTGCCAGAGCGAAGCGATGGCTATGTTCATATGCTTGCCATAATGGCACATCAGGGTAATATCCCCCGGAACTGTGCCATAATTACACGGTCAGTTCAGCATTCCAGGGCATAGGTTAATTTAAGAGATCTATATTACTCCCTAACTTATAGGCAGTTGTAAATAATAATTTATTTTTCCTGATGTTGATATAATTTGGCACGCTGATTGCTTTACATTTAGTGATCTACACATAATTTAAAAAACTTTTTCAGGAAAAATAAATTAGGAGGAAAAAATATAATGGCTAAAGTAATCGGAATAGATTTAGGAACTACTAATTCATGTATGGCTGTAATGGAGGGGAATGACCCCAAGGTCATCCCGAATGCCGAAGGCAGTCGGGTAACCCCTTCCGTTGTCGCCTTCACCAAGACCGGGGAGCGGCTGGTCGGTCAGCCCGCCAAGCGCCAGGCGATCACCAACTCGGCCAATACCATCTTCTCCATCAAGCGTTTTATGGGAAGGAGATTCGAGGAGGTTCAGTCCGAGATTAAACTGGTCCCCTACAAAGTAATCAAAGCCGACAACGGCGACGCCCGGGTAGAGGTCGAGGGAAAGATATATTCCCCGCCTGAGATCTCCGCGATGATTCTGCGGAAGATGAAGCAAGACGCAGAATCCCACCTCGGCGATAAGGTGACTGGAGCGGTCATCACCGTACCGGCTTACTTCAATGACAGTCAGCGCCAGGCCACCAAGGACGCCGGGAAGATCGCCGGCCTCGAGGTCCCCCGTATCATCAATGAGCCGACCGCTGCCGCTCTGGCCTATGGGCTGGATAAGAAGAAAGACGAGATGATCGCTGTCTTCGACCTCGGTGGAGGTACCTTTGACATCTCGATCCTGGAGATAGGAGAAGGCGTTTTCGAGGTCAAGTCCACCAATGGAGATACTCACCTGGGTGGCGACGACTTCGACCAGAGGATCATCGACTGGATCGCCGAGGAGTTCAAGAAAGATCAGGGGATCGACCTGAAGCAGGATCCGATGGCGATCCAGCGGCTGAAAGAAACCGCCGAGAAGGCCAAGTGTGAGCTCTCCAGTACCATGGAGACGGAGATCAACCTCCCGTTTATCACCGCGGACGCGGCCGGACCAAAACACCTTTCGATGAAGTTGACCCGGGCCAAGCTGGACCAGCTTTGCGATGACCTGATCGAGCGGACCAAGAGCCCCTGTGAGAAAGCCCTGAAGGATGCCGGGTTGAAGAAGGACCAGATCGATGAGGTGATTCTGGTCGGCGGGATGACCCGGATGCCCGCGGTTCAGGAGATGGTCAAGAATCTCTTCGGAAAAGATCCCCACAAGGGGGTCAACCCGGACGAGGTAGTCGCGATCGGCGCCGCCGTCCAGGCCGGTGTGCTGGCGGGGGATGTTAAGGATGTTCTGCTTCTGGACGTAACGCCACTCTCTCTCGGTATTGAGACATTAGGTGGAGTAATGACCCGCCTGATCGATCGTAACACTACCATCCCCACCAAGAAGAGCGAGATATTCTCCACCGCCGCCGACAGTCAGACCCAGGTAGAGATCCATGTCCTCCAGGGAGAACGGGAGATGGCCTCCGCCAATCGCACGATCGGAAAGTTTCATCTGACCGGCCTTCCGCCCGCGCCCCGCGGTGTTCCTCAGATTGAGGTATCATTCGATATCGATGCCAACGGCATATTGAATGTCACCGCCAAGGATCTCGGCACCGGGAAGGAGCAGAATATCACCATCACCGCTTCCAGCGGTCTCTCGGATAACGAGGTAGAGAAGATGGTGAAAGACTCCGAGCAGCATGCCGATGAAGATAAGAAACTCCGGGAAGCGGTTGATGCCAAGAACCAGGGTGACGCGGCGGTATATCAGACCGAGAAACTTTTGAAGGAGAATGAAGAGAAGATCAGCGCGGACTCCAAAGCTAAGATTGAAGCCGCGATCGAGCGCCTGAAAGAGGCTCTGAAGAAAGAAGACGGGGCTGAGATCAAGTCCGCCACCGATGACCTCAATCAGGCCTGGCATTCCGTCAGCGAGGAGATGTATAAGCAGGCAACCGCCGCCTCCGCTGATCCCCAGGGAGCGCCCGGAGCTGATGCCGGCCCTCAGACCCCCTCCCCGGGGACCGAAGCAGGCTCCGCTCCGGAAGGCGAAGTAATCGACGCCGAGTTCGAGGTAGAAGACGAGGAGAAGAAATAAATCAGGATATCAGGGAATCAGGATACCAGAATATCAGGATATCAGGGGATCAGGCCAGGCTTGGCTAACCTGATATCCTGATCCCCTGATATCCTGATTATCTGATATTCTTCCTAACAAGGAGGGAGAAGAGTTATTGGGATAACAAGAAACTTCAGCAGGGAAAAAAGAACAGTTGTAAAAAAACAAAACTATTATTTTGCACAGCAAAATAATAAAAGGAGAGAAAAAGTATGAATATTCAACCGTTAGGCGACCGGGTTCTGGTTCAGAGACTGGAAGCGGCAGAGATCAAGAAGGGCGGAATCATTATCCCCGAGACTGCCCAGGAAAAACCGATGGAGGCGAAAGTAATCGCGATCGGTACCGGTAAGGTTCTGGAAGATGGGACCAAGGGCGGTTTCGAGGTAAAGAAGGGCGATCGGATCCTGATCGGGAAGTACTCCGGGACGGATATTAAGCTCGATGATGAAGAGTATCTGATCCTCAGTCAGGACGATATTCTGGCAATAGTAAAGTAAAAAAGGAGATAAATTGATATGACAGCAAAACTGATTAAGTTTGATGACAAGGCGCGCCAGTCGCTGCTGCTCGGTGTTGAGCAGCTCAGCCGGGCGGTCAAGGTTACCCTTGGTCCCAAGGGTAGAAACGTTGTAATTGACAAGAAATTCGGCTCTCCCACGATCACCAAGGATGGTGTTACCGTGGCCAAGGAAGTTGAACTGGACGATCCTTTCGAGAATATGGGCGCCCAGCTGGTTAGGGAAGTAGCTGCCAAGACCAGTGACGACGCCGGTGACGGTACAACCACCGCCACTATCCTGGCCGAGAGTATCTATCGCGGAGGCCTGAAGAGTGTCACCGCCGGATCCAACCCGATGGCTATCAAGCGCGGAGTGGAGAAGGCCGTAGTCGCCGTGGTCGAGGAGTTGAAGGCGATCAGCAAGAATGTCAGTGATGATCGTTCCGACATTACCGCCGTCGCTACTATCTCGGCCAACAATGATTCCACCATCGGCAAGAGAATCGCCGAAGCGATGGATAAGGTCGGCAAAGACGGCGTTATTACCGTTGAAGAGGCGAAGGGGATTACTACTTTTCTTAAGGTAGTCGAAGGTATGCAGTTTGACAAAGGATATCTCTCTCCCTATTTCATCACCGACGCCGATAATATGGAAGCGGTCCTGGAAGATGCCTATATCCTTATCTTCGAGAAGAAGATTTCGAACTTGAAGGATCTTCTCCCGCTCCTGGAACAGATCGCCAAGACCGGCCGGTCTCTGCTGGTTATCGCTGAAGATGTTGAAGGCGAAGCCCTGGCGGCTCTGGTGGTTAATAAGATCAGAGGAACGCTCAAGGCCTGTACGGTTAAGGCCCCCGGCTTCGGCGACCGCCGCAAAGCCATGATGGAAGATATCGCCATTCTGACCGGCGGACGGCTGATCTCCGAAGACCTCGGAATCAAGCTGGAGAAGGTTACTCTGGAAGATCTGGGCGAAGCCAAGCGGATCGTGATCGAGAAGGATGACACCACGATCATCGAAGGCAAAGGCACCGCGGCGGATATCCAGGCCCGGGTCAGCCAGATCAAGAAGCAGATCGATGATACCGACTCCGATTACGATCGGGAGAAGCTTCAGGAACGTCTGGCCAAGCTGGCCGGTGGTGTGGCCGTCATCAATGTCGGCGCCGCGACCGAGACGGAGATGAAAGAGAAGAAAGCCCGGGTGGAGGACGCGCTCCATGCTACCCGCGCCGCGGTAGAAGAGGGGATCGTCCCCGGCGGCGGTGTCGCTTTTCTTCGCTGCCTGGATTGTCTTGATAAGGTCAGGGCGAGCGGTGATGAGAGGATCGGGGTAAAGCTGGTCAAGCGCGCGCTGGAAGATCCGGCCCGTCAGTTAGCCAATAACGCCGGTCTGGAAGGCGCGATTGTGGTTCAGGAGATCCTGAAGGGAAAAGGGGACTACGGCTATAACGTGACTACCGGAAAGTACGGTTCCATGTATGCCGATGGCGTCCTGGACCCGACCAAGGTCACCCGGACCGCGCTGCAGAACGCGGCCAGTATCGCCAGTCTGATGATTACCACCGAGTGTGTTATAACAGACACTCCGGAAGATGATAAGATGCCGATGATGCCTCCGGGCGGAATGGGCGGAATGGGCGGAATGATGTAATCTGAATTCCATCCAGGAAATTCCAATTTCCGAAAAAAAGGCGGTCCCGCCGTATGGCGGGGCCGCCTTTTTTATGATATTGTCAAAACTGTTATGGAAGATTGAAATAGGGAAAGGAGAACTGAATATCCAACAAGGAATATCCAATGAAAGGCAAGCTGATTTAAGGTTGTCACTTTTTGCTTGTTAAAACTTCTTCTTTCCCCTACCTCACCCCCGTTTATGGCAGGACAATTACAGGAAGGACTATTACCCCCTCCCTCATCCCCCTTTTTATGACAGGACCATTGCAGTCAGGACTATTAGCCTCGACTCGGCTTTTTTTGCTGTGCTTGTGCTTGCATCCCGATTATTTCGGAGCAATAGTCCTGTCTGTAATCGTCCTGTCTAAATTTCTTTTATTTTTTAATTCTTTTTTGTACTTGGATATTCAAAAAAAGAGAGTAGTACCAGGAAATGGTTCTAACCCGATTTAAAGAAAACGATAAGAGATAAAAGAAACAGAGAGTTTTGGTAGAACATTTTTTATGTTAGAGTGTGTTATAGAATAATAAAGTGATTCTCTGTTATTTTGCGATGGGTAAGTACAGGTAATAACAACATTAACATTATTGGATAACCATTAAGATGTAGAAATGAACATCCAAAGAGCATCACAGAACAGTCTCCTCGGGTCCCTCCATTTCTTCTTCCCGAAGGAGTGTGTTCATTGCGGGCGGCTTCTTGACTACCGGAACCGGGAGTATCTCTGTCCGGCCTGTGAGAAGTTAATAACCCAGGTCTGCCAACCACTCTGCGATCGCTGCGGTCGTCCTCTCTCAGGGGAGATAGAGTATTCGTTTGATTGCCCCGCCTGCCGGGAGAACCCGCCCCGTTTTCGCCGGGCCCGGTCGGCATTTCTTCTGATCGGTCCGGGTAAGAGCCTGGTATTGAAATATAAATACAGCAGTAATCCCTATCTCTCAGCCCCGGCAATCAACCGGATCTTCAAGACCGGGGGAGAGGAATATTGGTGGTCGGACTATGACCTTATCATCCCGGTCCCGCTTCATCCCCGCAAGGCCCGGGAGCGGGGCTTTAATCAGTCCGGTGTGCTGGCTCATGGTTTAAGCCGGAGGACAGGGATTAAACTCTCAAGAAAGGGATTGGTCCGTACTCGCTATACCGGGACTCAGACCCGCCTGAGCCGGAAGGATAGACGGAAGAATGTAAAAGGCGCCTTCCGGGTATCCGAAGGCGCCGACTTGAACGGGAAGTCAGTACTCCTGGTAGATGATGTTTATACTACCGGGGCAACGGTGAATGAGTGCGCTAATGTGCTTATGGAGGCGGGGGTGGTGAGGGTGGACGTGCTGACATTGGCGAGGGCGGGATAGGAGAAAGAACAGTAATCTGTAATCGGTTATCAGTAATCGGTAAAACACACTGGCTCACCGTTTACTGATCACTGCTTACCGATTACCTTCTATTTTACTCCCTTCCCGCTAATGACCGTCCCCAGGGTTTTGATGACGATCAGGGAATCGAGGGCCAGGCACATGTTCTCGATATAGAAGATGTCATAGAGCAGTTTCTCCCGGTGTTCTATGACATTGCTTGAATAACCGTAAGTGACCTGAGCCCACCCGGTTATTCCCGGTTTTACCTCCATCCTTTCCGCGTAAAATGGTATCTTTTTAATAAGCTGATTGACAAAATACGGGCGTTCCGGGCGCGGGCCGATGATACTCATATCATTGATGATAACATTATAGAGCTGGGGAATTTCATCCAGCCGGAATCGGCGAAGAAACTTACCGATTCCGGTGACCCGGGGGTCATCCTCCTCTGCGAATACCGGACCATCAATTTCACTTTCGGCATACATGGTCCGGAATTTATAAAGAATGAATGAGTTCCCATGCAGCCCTGATCGTATCTGACTATATAGAATCGGTCCCCGGGAGTTTAACTTTATCGCCGCGGCTATCAGCAGTAATAGCGGACTTAGAACAATCAGCCCTATCAGGGAAGCTCCGGTATCGAGCAATCTCTTCAGATCTTTATACCAGATCACCCGGTGTGATATCGGGCTGATTAGAGGAACCCGTTCGGCGGGACTGGTGGCCATCGTCCCGATGGTAGCTTCATAGAGGCTGGGAACTATCCGGAATACCACATCCTCCTGATTGAAGAGTGTGAAGATGGAGAGTATCATTTCTTTCGGCATCTGGCAGGCGATTACCACTTCATCGATCACATATCGGTCGATGATATCGGGTATGTCAATGACACTTCCGAGGGAAGGAGGCCCTATATCTTCAGAATCGGTCTTTGGAGCGATACTGATAAATCCAACCAGATGCCGGGCGATATTCGCTTCCCGCAGCAACCGTGTCGCCAACCGTTGGGATTCATGATCCGTCCCCACAATGAGCGTATTCGAAATGAAATAATCCTTCCCCAGGAACAGATTGATCAATCGTTTGGTAATCAAGCGCCAGGTGATGATCAGGGGGATAGTGATTAGCCAGGAGTAGAAGATAACCATCCGGGGGTAGGCAAAGGCCCGGAAGAGAAAGGCGACCACAATAATTATCAGCGTACTGGCAGTAGTGGCCTTGATTACATTGAGGACAATATCATAGGTGGTCTTGTACTTGGGTTTGTTGTACAGGCCATAGATATAAAAGCAGAGCAGCCGGAGCGCGATGATCGGCAGGAGAAGTTGCAGATAAGCGGTAAAATTAGGACGAGGGAATGGCCCGGTGGTCTTCCCGAAACGAATCAGGAATGAGATGATATCGGCTCCCAGGACCAGAAGAGCGTCCATCCCAATGGAACAGATAACAAGAAATATCTTTGAGGGAAAAGCGCGTTTATTCATTGAGGAAGACGGAAAAGCCCTTCTTTAGCCGTCGGTGTGTCTGGCGGCGATCGATATCGGCTACCGTCATGTCCGGAAGGACTCTGGTGGCTACCACTTCTCCTATCTCTCTGTTCCGGTCCATTACCCGGAAGCGGTCCCCCTGCCTGACTCCATCGCTCTCCCCCCGGTTAAAGACTACAAAATCATACTGCTGGTTTACCTTGAGGACAGTACCGCGGAGAGATGGAATAGATGACCGGCTGTCTTTTACAACCAGTCCCGGCATATCGACCGTACTGGCCGACGTTCCGGATTTAGCCTGGAATAGTTCGTCCTGGAGGGTCTTTTTCTCATCGAGGAGTGATTCTAACTTCTTATAAAGCTGTTTCTCATTTTGCCGGGATTCCTTTGCTGTTGCCTGTAGTTCGGCGATGGTATCCTTCTCAGCTTTCAGCCTTTCTTCCAGGGTCTTTGAGAAGGCCAGGGAACTATCCAGTTGTCTCTTCAGTTGAATCTGACCGGATTTGAGTGTGGCGGCTTCTGTCTGGAACTGGTCGCGCTCGGTTTGGACTGTCTTCAGGCCGTTTGCCAGTTCATTTGTCTCTTTGATCTGGGAGGATAATTGATTTTCCAGATCGTCTATCTGCGCTTCAATAGTCTGCCGGGTCTCAACCTCAGTCACCAGTTGCTGTGATTGGGAGCGGGTACGGGCGAAGAGGGCTATTAGCGCGACTACCAGCAGCCCGATGATGACCGGAGCGATAATCCGTCGGAGCGTAAAACTTTTCTGAGCGATGATGGTACCCGCGGATGCATCCGTGCCACCGGTTCCCCGCGCTTCGGGGGTATCGTTTCCGGTCGGCGCCGGGGGGGGGTGAGCTTCCGGAGTTACCGCGGGCTCCGGTTTCGCCTCAGGGGGAGAGGTCTTCGGGGAATCTTCCGCCGCGGCGCCTTGCTCTTTTTTTATATCCTCTTCGTTGACCATAATGTAAACTCCTTTTAACTCAAATTAGTAAATCTAAGGATAGATAATTTAATTAGAAGAGTATATATATAGATATTTCAGGAGCTATCGTCAAGTGCTATATTATTTTTCCTTCGGAAAAATAATAGTTTGTAAACATTGAATCAGCATCAATGACTCTGCTCCATATTTTACTAGGCGGCTAACGGCCTTCAACGATCTTTAACGACTTTATTTTTCAACGTTTTTATTTTTTAACGTTAGCGCCGGAGGCGCTAAGTTCTATGTCGTTATTTATTATATTTTCTATCTTTATCTTCTATACCTATCTCGGTTATCCCCTGATACTGCTTTTTCTGGGGATGATGAAAAAGAGAAGAGACGCCCCATCTCCGGAAAGAGAATACCCCTCTATCAGTATCTTGATTCCGGCATATAACGAAGAATCCGTTATAGTTAAGAAACTGGAAAATACCCTTAATCTCGATTATCCCCGGGAGAAATTAGAGATCGCGGTTGTCTCCGACGGATCTACTGATAGTACGGTTGAGCTGGTCCGTCCCTATCTGGATAGAGGGGTTCTCCTCTTCGACTATCCGGAGAACCGGGGGAAGATGAGTGTTATTAATAGGACGATCCCTGAACTTTCCGGTGAGCTGGTGGTTTTTACCGATGCCAGCGCGATCTTTCGTAACGACGCTCTGCGTTTCCTGACCTCCGGATTCAGCAGTGAGACAGTCGGGGCGGTTAGCGGCGCGCTGATCTTGAAAGAAGAGAAAGAGGCCAAGGGAGAGCTCTCGGTCGATCTGTACTGGCGATTGGAAAAATTTGTTCGGGAGCAGGAGAGCCGGCTGTATTCATGTGTCAGCGCTACCGGAGCAATCTACGGACTGCGAAGGAGACTATTTTCAGCCCTGCCGGAAGATACTATATTAGATGATATGCTTATTCCTCTGGATCCGGTCCGATCCGGATACCGGATTCTCTTTGAGAGCCGGGCCCTGGCTTTTGAAGAAGGGTATACCAACCTGGAACTGGAATTCCGGCGGAAAGTCAGGACCCTGGTCGGCAATTACCAGGTATTCTTTCGAGCTCCCTGGGCGATACTGCCCTGGAAGTCCAGGATATCCTATCTGATGATTTCACATAAGCTCTTCCGTCTCCTGGTTCCGTTCGCTCTCTTTGGGGTCTTCTTCTCCTGTGTATTCGGACCAGCTATCCTCCTCCCCATCCTTGTTCTTCAGATAATCTTTTATGCTCTGGCAGGATGTGGTTTCTTCGCGAATAAACGGGGTAATCGGCCGGGGAGACTGTTTGCCGTACCGATGACATTCTGCCTTCTTAATGCCGCCGCTCTCCGGGCATTCGTGGTTTACTTTTTTCAGAAGAAGAGTCCGGTCTGGAAGTGACCCGCCTTTTTGCCTTTACTTTGCAAGCTAATATTAGTATCTCTTAACCCGATTTATCTTGGGGCGTTAGTTTTAGTGCACTTTCACTAAGTTAGCGCCGAAGGCGATAACTTATGAATGACGCAATTAAAAAGAAGTTATTTTTATTTATCCGGCTGGTGGTCAGCTTCGGGTTAATCGGATATATATTTTATTCCCTTTATGCCGCAGGAAAATTGAGCGAGCTGCCGGATTATTTTGCCTCGGCCAATTACTGGTGGCTGCTGGCGGCGGCATTTCTTCTGCTCGGACTTCTGGCGGCTGGTTCTTTGCGATGGGGGATGATTCTGGGAGCCCAGGGAATTCATCTGAGTCGTATCAGCGTATTTATGTACTATATGATCGGGATGTTCTTAAATAATTTTCTCCCCAGCACCGTGGGAGGGGATTTCGTCAAGGCGTACTATCTCTCCAAGGCTACTGGAAAAACCGCGGGTTCATTTATCTCCGTTCTGGTGGATAGATTGATGGGGATGGGGGGCCTCTGCGTGGTGGCGGTGGCGGCCTGCCTCCTGGGGGGAGTAAATCTCTGGCAAAATCCTGATACCCATTCCTACGCGCTCCCCATCTTTTTAATTGTGGGGGGAGTTACCTGCGGCCTCGGGCTATTTTTCCTGGTGGTATTCAATGATCGGGTCATGAATTTATTCCTGAAGCTGGCCCGCCGGGGAAAGATCGGAGAGAAGATAAAAGAGTTTCATCAGTCGATGTATATATATAAAGGGCACGGGAAAGTCCTCCTCCTGACGTTACTGATTTCGACATTGATCTGGGTGGTGATAGTCCTGGTCTCCTGGATGGCCTATATGGCGTTTCATACCGGGGGAGAACCCGGTCTGCCCGGGCATATAGCGGCAATACCGATCCGATACTTCTATATTTTCCTGCCGGTAATATCGGTTATTATGTCACTCCCTATCTCATTCGCCGGTCTCGGGATCCGGGAAGGGGTTTTTATCAAGTTGTTTGACACTCTCCCCGGAATAAGTGATGTCGATGCCTTGATTATATCGCTGACATTTTATTTTGTATTTTTATTCGTCTCCCTGATTGGAGGAGTAATATATATTTTCAAAGATAAACTACGCGTGCACCGTGATATTATTTTTCCTGTGGAAAAATAATATTGTGCAAGCATTGATTCAACACTACAGGCAGATTATAACTTAAATTAGTTTTTCTAAACTACAGGAGAAAAAGCATGAAAGGAGTTATTTTAGCGGGTGGATTGGGGACCAGACTGGCTCCCCTTACCAATATTACCAACAAGCATCTCTTGCCGATCTATGACAAACCTATGATCTACTATCCCATGGAGACCCTGGTCAATGCCGGGATCGAGGATATCATGGTGGTAACCGGAGGGAATAACGCCGGTGACTTTCTCCGTCTCCTGGGTAACGGCAAAGAGTTCGGCCTTAAATGGCTTAGGTACGCGTATCAGGATGGAGAAGGGGGGATTGCCGATGCCCTTGCCCTGGCGGAACACTTTGCCGAGGGAGATAAGATTCTGGTAATGCTCGGGGATAATGTAATCGAGAAGAATATCATTGAATCGGTAAGAAGATTTAAAGATCAGGAAAGCGGCGCCAGGATTCTCCTGAAAGAAGTAGATAACCCCCAGGATTATGGCGTCGCCGTGCTGGAGGGGGATCGGGTGGTAAATATTATCGAGAAGCCGAAAGATCCCCCGACCAACTTAGCGGTGATAGGTATTTATATGTATGATGCGCGGGTCTTTGATATGATCGGCAACATTTCTCCCAGCGCCCGGGGAGAGCTGGAGATCACCGATGTTAATAACATGTATATCGAAGCCGGGGATATGGCTTATGATGTCCTTGATGGTTGGTGGGCTGACTCCGGATCGTCGATCGACGGCTGGTTCCGGGTTAATAAGATGGTAGCGGCGGGAGGAGCTAATAAGATTTAGGGAATGGGGGATGAAAAAGTTAAAAGTGCCTAAAGTGCACTAAAGTGCCTAAAGTTGTTCGCCTGCGTAGTTAACATAGGCAGTGAGCAGAAATCAGAGGCAACAATTAACATAAATCCGTGGACTTAAAAGGGGGCGAGGCAGGGGGGCGGAAATACTGAACATCGAACGAGAAAGGCCGAGGTCGGGGGAATATTCAGTGAAAATCCGTGAAATCCGTGGACTTAAAAAGGGGCCGAGGTCGGGGGATCAAAGGAGAGATTTACTTATGGGTAGAAAAATATTAGTTACCGGCGGAGCCGGGTTTATCGGGTCCAACTTTATTCATTATTGGATGAAGAAGTATCCGGAAGACAGGGTTGTTAACCTGGATAAATTGACCTATGCCGGCAATCTCGATAACCTGAAAGATGTCGCGGATAATCCAGGATATAAGTTTGTTAAAGGTGATATCTCCGATCCGGAGGTGGTGGGGGAACTCTTCCGGGATAGACCGGATGTGGTGGTGCATTTTGCCGCGGAAACCCATGTAGATCGGTCGATCGGAAATCCGGATGATTTTATCCGGACCGATATTTATGGGACCTATGTGTTGCTGGAGGCGGCCCGGAATAGCGAGGTGGGTTGTTTTATCCAGATATCAACCGATGAAGTTTATGGCTCGGTGGAAGAAGGCTTCAGCCGGGAGACCGATACCCTCCTGCCCCGCAATCCATATGCCGCCAGTAAGACCGGTGCCGAGAGGTTGGCTTACTCCTATTTTGCCACCTATGGCCTTCCGGTCATTATTACCCGCGCTTCGAATAACTTTGGTCCATATCAATATCCGGAGAAGGTGATTCCGCTCTTCGTGACCAACGCCCTGGATGATATTCCTCTGCCTCTCTACGGGGACGGACTCAATATTCGTGACTGGCTTTTCGTGGATGATCACTGCAGCGGGATTGATCTTCTGATCCACCGGGGAGAGAAGGGAGAAGTCTATAATGTTGGGGGCGGCAATCTGCTCAATAACCGGGAATTAACCGGTCGGATCCTTGATTATCTCGGTCTTCCCGAAACCCTGATCCGTCGAGTGAAGGACCGGGAAGGGCACGATCGGCGCTACGCGCTTGATTCTTCCAAGCTGAAAGAGTTGGGCTGGAGTCCGGCGGCTGACTTTGAAAGTGAGATGAACGCTACCATTGATTGGTATCGTAATAACCGGTGGTGGTGGGAGAAGATCAAGAGCGGCGACTTTAAAAAATACTACCGGGAGCAGTATGAGAATCGGTAGGTAGACAGTGAGCAGTGAATAAACGGTAAGCAGTAAGCAGTTAGCGGTGAGCAGTGAATAAACGGTAAGCAGTTAGCAGTGAGCAGTAGGCCGCCGACGGCGACCTGGCGGCCACAGCTTACTGCTTACTGCTCACTGCTTACCGTTTATTCACTGCTCACTGCTTACTATATCTTCATGCGAAGTAGAGATATATTGAATACAGAAAGAAAAATCTTGGTAATAGGAAATAATGGATTACTCGGGCAGGAGTTGATGGTCCGATTAGGCCCTCCGGGGCAGGTTACCGGGGCGGATCTCGATACCTGTGATATTACCAGGCCGGAGCAGATTGCGGCGGTGCTTAATTCTACCCGGCCGGATTGGGTAATTAATTCCGCGGCCTATACCGATGTAGATGGGTGTGAGTCCAATTATGAGACAGCGAGGGCGATAAATGTTGTCGGAGCGGGGAATCTGGCCCGGGCCTGTCGGGATCGTGATATTGGACTCGTCCAGCTCAGCACGGACTTCATCTTCGATGGTAAGAAGGGGCGGGAATATAATGAGGATGATCAGCCCGCGCCACTCAGTGTTTACGGTGAGACTAAGTTAGAGGGGGAGCGGGAGGTGATAAAGGTAGGGGGAAGATATATTATTGTTCGGACATCCTGGCTTTTTGGAAAGGGCGGCAGAAATTTTCCGGATACTATTCTAAAAGCAGCCCGATCAAGCGATTCATTGCGGGTGGTCTCGGATCAGACCGGATCCCCGACTTACGCGGTCGATCTGGCGGACGCGATAGGAGAGTTAATTCGAAAAGACGCCAGCGGAGTTGTTCATGTAACCAATCGGGGAAGCTGCTCCTGGGCGGAATACGCGGATTTTGTTATCAAGCTATCAGGGTTGGAGACAAAAATTATTCCGGTATCTTCGGAGGAGATGAAACGTCCCGCTGTCCGGCCGGGCTTCTCAGTTCTTTCTCTGAAAAAGTATGAAATGATAACCGGCAGGAAGACACGCCCCTGGCAGGACGCGGTCAAATCTTATTTTTCCTCCGGAAAAATAAAATAAAGAAATTGTGCAAGCACTGGAATAACGCCCGGGATACACTTTGAAGTAAGGCTATTGTTCAAAACAGTTAGCGCCACAGGGCTAACTTATAGGAGGAATACAATGATTGATAAGGAACTGTTGGAGATACTGGCCTGCCCGGCCTGCAAGTCAAGCCTGAAGTACGATGAAGAGAATCAGAAACTGATCTGTCTCGATGAGAATCGGGATAGCCGTGAGTTCAAGAGGGGTGAGGTCTGCGGCCTTATCTATTCCATTAAAGACGATATCCCGATAATGCTGATCGAAGAGGCTGAGGTACCATCGGCTGTGGAGTAATATCTTTGAAAAAATATGCCACAAAGGCACGAAGACACTAAGAAAACTCAGGAAATAAGAAGATACGTAGTCATTGAACCTTCAATTCTTTTCTTTGTGTCTTAGTGTCTTCGTGGCAAAAAAAAGTTGCGAAGCTAAGTTCTATGAAGAAGGAAGTAAAACATATTCTCGTCATCCACGGTCCGAACCTGCAGTTGCTGGGGGAGAGGGAGCCGGATATCTACGGTGCGGTTACACTGGAAGAGATCAATCTGAGGCTGAGAAAAGAAGCCGAAATCCTTGGAGTTGAACTCAGGATAGTCCAGTCAAACCATGAAGGGGAGATCGTTGACCTGATCGGTGATACCGGATCGTCTATCGACGCGATTCTGATTAATCCGGCCGCGTACACTCATACCAGTGTCGCCATCCGTGACGCGCTCTCCGCGGTGGCTGTTCCATCGGTAGAAGTTCATCTCTCCAATATTTACTCTCGGGAGGAGTTCCGTCGGAGTTCCCTGATCGCCCCTGTTGTCACCGGACAGGTTTCAGGTTTCGGACCGGAGAGTTACCTCCTCGGACTGAGGGCAGTCGTCGGGTTAGTCAGTGCCGATATATAGCCCCGATAAAGACTTCGGGGGGGGCCAGGACGATTATGGGCAGGAATATTTTTGACAGGACGATTCTGGGACAGGACGATTTAAGGCGGGACCATTTTGACGGATGATCCTATTATAATTATGGAATTTGATCATCAGTCTCGTTTAAGAAAAGTTCGGAAGCGTCTGTCCCGACGCGGGCTTGATGGATTTCTGGTTGCCGGCAAGAAGAATATTTATTATTTATGCGGTTTCTCCGGTGAGGATAGTTGGCTCCTGGTAACCGCCGAGAGAGCTATATTAATCACCGATTTTCGTTTCCAGGAGCAGGCGGCCGCGAGTCTGCCTCCGGAATGTGAGGTATCTTTACGAACCCGGAAATCATTAAACGCTAAAGCGGCGGAACTCTGCCGGGAGCATTCTTTAAAGAAGATCGGATTTGAAGAGCGCCATTTGAGCTATGGTGAGTTTTATCGTCTGAAAAAATCTCTTCGGTCCAGAGAATTGATGCCGGTCGGAGAGTTGGTCGAAGAACTCCGTATGATTAAATATCCGGAAGAGATCGATCTCCTGCGCCGTTCCGCCCGAATGACTACCCGGGTGTTGTCTCTGGTTATGAAGGGGTTAACTCCGTCGCTGACCGAGCTTGATGTAGCCGGAAGAATAAATATTGCTTTATTGAGAGATGGAGGCAGATCGGCTTTTTCCCCGATTGTAGCGACCGGTCTCCGCAGTTCTCAGCCGCACGCGGTTGCTTCGCATCATTCTATTGGAGGGGGAAATGTTCTATTAATAGATATGGGGGCGGAATCGGAGGCTTATAACTCCGATATGACCAGGACATTTATTCTGGGAGATTTTCCCCGGAAATTCAAGACGATCTACCGGGCAGTTCTGGGAGCCCAGAAAAAGGCGATCCGGTTGATTCGGCCTGGAGTTACGGCATCCTCTATCGACGGAGTAGCAAGGAGATATCTGGAGGAGAGAGGTTATGGTAGCTATTTCGGGCATAGCCTGGGACATGGAGTTGGGCTTGAGGTTCATGAGAGACCGGTTATAAGTTCCCGTTCCCGGGACGTTATAAAGAAGGGGATGGTCTTTACTGTTGAACCCGGGGTCTATATCCCGGGGTGGGGAGGGATCAGGATTGAGGATACGGTTATGGTGACCGAGGATGAATGTGAGATCCTGACCGAATATCCGAAGGATCTGGAGTCAATGGTTCAAAAAATGAAAGGCTGAACGTTCAACCAGCCTCCGCCAAGGCCCCGAAACAAGTTCGGGATGCAAGCACTATGGCGGGCAGTGCGTTCAACTTTCAACCAGCCTTCGCTAAAGCTATGGCGGGCAAGGCGTTCAACATTCAACGACAGACAGATGATACAGATGAACATCCAACGTCGAACGCCGAACTTCGAACATCGAACGTCGCAAGACAAAGCATTCCCCGGTATAAGAAGCTTAACTTTCAAACGTCTAAAGTCCAGCTTCACGAGATATTAATAATAAAAAGCGAATAACGAACCGCAGAACATCGAATATCGAATGTCGAAGTAAAAGAAGCCTAGGCGAGGCAACTTCGACATTCGGAGTTCGGAGTTCGATATTCGAAATTCGACTCTAATAGGGGCCGAGGTGGGGGGAGTTTCAACCAGAAAAAGTGATAACTTTAAATCAGGACTTGAGCAAGATGAAGGATGCCTGCCGGGTAAAAGCGAATAACTTTAGGCACTTTAGCGCACTTTAGGCACTTTCAACTTTCTAAAAAGGAGATTAAGTAATGGTAAAGAGAATAATAGTCGGAGAATCCGGGGGGCCGACCCCGGTCATCGATTGGGAAGTTGCCGGTGTGGTTGATACCGCTCAAAAGGGCGGGATTGAGGTTTATGGAATGTTCAACGGCCTGGAGGGTCTGCTCAATGCCAACATTGAGGGGAATATCGTAGATCTTTCTAAGATCAACGCCATGTCCTTTACTTTTACCGGCCCCGGAGCTGGTCTGAGAACAACCCGGATGAAGCCGACTGCAGATCAGTATCGAAAGATTGCCCGTAACCTGGATGTGCTGGGTATTGATGGAGTAGTTTATATCGGCGGCAATGACAGCGCCGACCAGCTTCTGGGCTTAACCTCCGAGTGCGATGTCAGGGTTATCCACGCGATTAAGACAGTCGATAATGATCTCCCGGTTACCCATCATTGTCCTGGTTATGGTTCCGCCGCCCTCTACAATGCCATAGCTTTGAAGAACGTCCATAGCGATTTCTCCTCCTATCGAGTCTGGGGTAACTTTAAGAAAGATGGTCACATAGTTCAGGCACTGAGCATTGTCCCGATCATTATCTATCAGGTGATGGGAAGAAAAGCCGGTTGGCTTGCACAAGGAACCGCTTTTGCCAAGGTAGATCCAAAAGGCGACATCCGCCCGAACTACCCGCCCCATATCATCCTCAGCAAGGAGATCCTCTTTGACAAAGATGAATTCCTGGCCGAACTTGAAAGAGTCATAATCAGTCAGGGGGAAGCGGTAATTGTAGTCCAGGAAGATCTAACCGATAAAAAAACGGGGAAGGCAATCGCCGAGATATATTCCGATGAGATCGTAACTGACGCACACGGAAATATCCAGCATGGTCGGGCGGGATCGTTTTCGCCCTCCATCTTTTTAGCCCAGATAATCAAGGAGGAATTGAAGATTAATAGTCTGCTGGGCCAGATTAAGGAAGCCGTTCTTACGCCTCAGCACATACAGAGGAGCAATATGGTCTCCAAACAGGATGCTTCTGAAGCTTACCTGGTTGGTTCCTCCAGTGTACGGGCGATACTGGATGGAGAGGACCGGAAATCGGTTATCCTGGAAAAGAAAAAAACTAAGGTCTCCACCGGCCTGACCGATCTCTCCAATATCGCGGCCCGGGAGAAGGTGGTGCCGGATTATTACATAAACGGGTTGAACGGCCCGACCCAGGATTTTATTGACGAGTATATTTATCTGATCGGCGGTGCCGGTGCCATTCCTCATTATTCTTATCGGAAGTTTGTGAGTGTGCCCATCCCGGACGAGATCAAGAAAGATCCCTATTTAAAGGGGAGCGATGAATATAAATGGCCGTTGAAAAATGACATTATTCAATAATGGACCACTCCTCTTTACCGGGAGAATTAGATAGGGGAATGAAGATGGAAAAACAGATTATTTTAGCTCTGGAAGAAGGCGCGCGGCTCGGGGAAAAGTTGAAGGAGTTGGCCCCTGAGATTGCTAAAGCGTCCCGGATGATTATTGACTGTCTCAGTTCCGGGGGGAAGGTGATGATCTGCGGCAATGGCGGGTCCGCCGCTGACTCCCAGCACATCGCCGCCGAGCTGGTGGGGCGTTTCAAGAGAGAGAGAAGAGCTCTGGCGGCAATAGCGCTCACTACCGACAGTTCGATACTGACCTCACTGGCGAATGATTACTCCTTTGATCGAGTATTCAGCCGTCAGGTGGAAGCGCTGGGATCTTCGGGTGATATGTTGATCCTGATCTCCACCAGCGGGAACTCGGTTAATCTGGTTGAAGCCGCCCGGGTAGCTAAAGGGAGAGGGATAGTGACAATGGCTCTCTTAGGAAGAGATGGAGGCAAAGTTGTCGGAGAGGTGGATTTCTCAATTGTTGTCCCTTCGTCCGATACCGCTCGGATTCAGGAAGGGCATATGCTTATATATCATATTATCTGTGATCTGGTGGAGGAAGAGATGGCGGGGAAAGATAGTAATCAGTAAACAGTGATCAGTAATCAGTATGGCTATGCCTGTCCAACCGATTACTGCTTACTGATTACCATATTTATTAATCGGGATACGACATGATAAGTCAAAAAATAATTGATCATGAAAATCTGACACCTATCCTTGACGATTTAAGGAAGGAAGGGAAGAAGATCGTATTCACTAACGGTTGTTTTGATCTTCTTCATGTCGGGCATCTTCGTTATCTCAAGCAAGCTCGGGAGGAGGGAGATCTTCTGGTCCTGGGATTGAACAGCGATCGTTCGGTTCGGGAGTTGAAGGGCGAGACCCGTCCGCTCTTACCCCAGGAGGAACGGGCCGAGATGATGGCGGCGCTCTCAATGATTGATTATATTGTAATCTTTGACGAGCGGACACCGCTTAATCTTATTAAAGAACTTCGCCCGGATATCCTGGTCAAGGGCGGTGATTGGAAGAGAGAGGATATAGTGGGAGGGAAAGAAGTGGAAGCCTCCGGCGGCAGGGTAGTCGTGGTCCCGGAGATCCCCGGAAGATCCACCAGCAATCTGATCGATGAGATTGTCCGGAGGTCAAAGAGCAAGGTAGAGATATAATCAGCGCCAACAACCGTCCGACAAGTCTGACTCGTCCGACCTGTCCGACAACCAAAAAAACAAAACTTATGACTATAATATCAGAAGCAAAGAAAGGAAACGTACCGGAACCGGTAGCAATAGTAGCCCGTGAGGAGGGTGTTCCTCCGGAAGATATTCTCAAAGGTCTGGTGGATGGAACAATTGTGGTTCCTTCTAACCGCGTACGCCCTATCGATCAGCCCTGTGGAATCGGTCAGGGGCTCAGGGTCAAGATCAACGCTAATCTGGGAACTTCACAGCAGGAGATCGATTATGACGGAGAGATAGAGAAGCTGAAAGTCGCTATCTCCGCCGGAGCGGATACCGTAATGGACCTCTCGACCGGCGGCGATATCAATTTGCTCCGGGAAAAAGTCCTGCTTACCTCCAGCGTGCCGGTCGGAACTGTTCCGATCTATGAAGCCGCGGTGAAAGCCAGCGAGGAGAAGGGAAAGATAGTGGCAATGACCGGAGACGATATGCTGGCGGCGGTAGAGAATCAAGCCCGACAGGGGGTTGATTACATGACCATTCACGCCGGAGTTACTCTCCGGACCATGGAGGTTCTGAAAAATTCTCCCAGGTTGCTCGGGGCGGTCAGCCGGGGAGGTTCATTTCTGCTGGAATGGATGATTGTCAACGGGAAGGAGAATCCGTTCTTTGAACGTTTTGATGAACTGCTCGATATAGTCCGGCGTTACGAGATTACTCTCAGTCTCGGCGATGGGATGCGTCCGGGATGTCTGGCCGATGCCACGGATCGTCCCCAGATTCAGGAACTTATTTTTCTGGGAGAACTGGCGGCCCGCTGCCGGGAAGCTGAGGTCCAGGTGATGATCGAGGGGCCGGGGCATATCCCCCTCAACCAGATCGCCGAGAATATTCGGCTGGAGAAATCTCTCTGCCAGGGCGCTCCCTTCTATGTCCTGGGACCGCTGGTAACCGATGTCGCCCCGGGATATGACCATATCACCTGCGCCATCGGGGGAACTCTGGCCGCCTACCTGGGCGCGGATTTTCTCTGCTATGTTACTCCGTCCGAGCACCTGGGCCTGCCGTCAGTAGATGACGTAAAAGCCGGCGTGATAGCCACGCGGATCGCGGCTCATGCCGCTGATGTCGCCCGAGGCTTACCCGGTGCCCGTGATTGGGATGACAGGATGTCGCGATTCCGCCAGGCCAGGGATTGGAAGGGGCAGGTGGCGACCGCGATTGATCCGGAGAAGGCAAGGTCGTATCTGGGAGAACTGGAAGATAAGGAAGATTACTGTTCGATGTGCAGTGAGTACTGCGCGATTAAAATTTTGGATGAGTACCTGGGTGGGGGCGGGAAGCAGTGAGCAGTTAGCAGTGAGCAGTAAGCAGTAAGCTGTGCCCCGGTCGGCGACCGCTTACCGCTTACTGTTTACCGCTTACAGTTTTACAGCTTACAGCTTACCGCTCACTGCTTACCGTTACTCCCATGGATATAATTTTAGATCATTGGATAAATATAATAGTAAGGAGGGTATGAACATGTCAGTCCTCGTAGTAGGCTCGGTAGCATTTGATACGGTTAGGACTCCGTTTGGACATAAAGAAAAAATCCTGGGCGGTTCTGCCACATATTTTTCTTATTCGTGCAGTTTCTTCTCTCGGGTAAATCTGGTGGCGGTGGTGGGGGAGGACTTCCCCTCCGAGTACCGGGAACTCCTGATGGAGAGAGATATAAATCTTGATGGACTCCAGGTACGGGATGGAAAAACTTTTCACTGGGGAGGATCCTATCATTACGATATGAATGAGGCGGAGACTGAGTTTACTGATCTCAATGTTTTTGAAGATTTTCATCCCGAACTTCCGTACCACTATCGTTCCAGCGAATATGTCCTTCTGGCCAATATCGATCCTGATCTCCAATTGGAAGTATTGGATCAGATTGATAATCCCCGGCTGGTGGTAGGTGATACGATGAATCTCTGGATTGAGCTGAAGAAAGATGTGGTAGAGGATGTTATCAGAAAGCTGGATATTCTGATTGTCAATGATGCCGAGGCTCGGCAATTGACCTCTGAGGTCAGCCTGAAGAAAGCCGCCGACCAGCTCCTGGGACTGGGGTGTAAGTATGTGGTTATTAAAAAGGGTGAGCATGGGGCGCTCTTGTTTTCCCGGGATTATATATTCTCCGCCCCCGGCCTTCCCCTGGAGACGGTGGTTGATCCGACCGGAGCCGGAGACACATTCGCCGGAGGATTTATGGGCTATCTGGCTCGATCCGGGGATCTCACTCCGGAAGTATTACGGAGAGCCATGATCTACGGCAGTGTCATGGCATCGTTCAACGTAGAAGATTTTAGTTTAGAACGCTTGAAGAAATTACAGAAAGATGATATAAAGACTCGTTTCCAAGAGTTTAAGGCACTTACTAATTTTTAAAATTCCAGTAGATTCACTGAATGAAAATGATCAATAGTTGACTTATGCATTGCAAGTTATAGTGCATATTGGTAATAATCACTGAAATATTTTCAAAACTATTATTTTTTCGCAGAAAAAATAATATGCGGGTGTTGCTCAATGGTAGAGCTCCAGCTTCCCAAGCTGGCCACGAGGGTTCGATTCCCTTCACCCGCTCTAAGAGAGCAAAAGGGTTTGAAAATTCTTTAGCCTTTACCATGGAGGGTTCTCAGTCACCCCGTGAACCGGGGTGCCTGATCCGGCACCCTCCGGGTGACGGAGATTCCCTTCACCCGCTCTATATTTTCCTTCGGAAAATCTAGAGGTTTAAATTTTGGTTCTCAGGTTTTAGAATAAGGCTTCAGCTGTAGGTTGTTCCGAATCTAGAGGAGATGCATTTCTGGCGCACAATGAAAGTTTGTGGTCAGAGAAGCTCGGTGAAAGCGAACAACTTTAGGCACTTTAGCGCACTTTAGGCACTTATAACTTCTTTCTACTTTAGGCACTTTTCCGCCAGAGGCGGATCAGCCTCTGGCTGAAGCGCATTTCAAACTTTAGGCACTTATAACTTATTTCTCCCCCCCCTCGTGACTAAGAATCAGAAAACATCGCGAAACAAAATTCTCTGGGCGCCGTGGCGGATTAGATACATCCTTGATGAGAAGGAAGACGGATGTCTATTCTGTAATAAAGCCCAGAGTGATGATGATCTGAATAACCATGTCATCGCCCGTAGTGAACATAGCTACGCTCTCCTCAATATATATCCGTATAATAGCGGCCATATGATGGTTGCCCCATATCGCCATACGGCGGAACTGGAGAATTTGCCGGCGGAGGAAGTTTCCGACCTGATGCTGCTGGTGCAACGCTCGATCAAAGCCCTGAAAGAGACAATGGAGCCGGAGGGGTTCAATGTCGGGCTTAATCTGGGACGTTCCGCCGGGGCGGGGGTGGTGGATCATCTGCATATTCATATTGTACCGCGCTGGCAGGGGGATACGAACTTCATGCCGGTTATTTCTGATACAGATGTTGTGCCTCAATCCCTTGATGCTGCCTGTAGCCTCCTGCGGGAAGCTATGGATAAAAGAACTTAGCTTCGCAAGTTTTTTTGCCACTAAGACACAAAGACACAAAGAAAATATTTCAAGATGCAATAACAACGTTTTTTATTCTTTCCTAAGGTTTTCTTAGTGTCTTTGTGCCTTTGTGGCAGATTTATTGGAATTTCGGAGCAGGGAGTTAGCTTAGCAATATTGTAGTTTGATCGCGGGAAAATCCATCAAACAGCGATAATTTCAGTGTACTTCCAATAAGTTAGCGCAAAGCGCTAACTTACAGCTTGACAGCGATTGTTTAGAACAATATCATAACCACAAAATATGGAATTTGGATGTTTGATGAGGAGATTATTGATGAAAGCTAATAAAAATAAATCATATTTTCAGGTTTTATTGTCTCTGGTTATGCTGAGTGCAATAATGCTTTGTTCGGTCTCTCCCGATCTGTACGCGAGAGACCATTCAGCACCGGCGGTTGACCCGATCGTAAAAACTCGCGCGGTTGGAGAGGGGGGGAATGTCGATATGTTTCTTAACGATGTGGTTCCCGGTTGGCCCGGTTGGAGTCGTCGTTATTGGACGGATAAGGAGCTCTGGGGGAATCAGGGATATATTATCGGCGGACCTATGTCTCGTCTGACTGGCGAAGGGGCTATGGAAGCCGGCATCTCGGAGGAGATTACCGCTATCATCGAGACTCCGGAACTTCCGGAAGCCCCCCTGGAGAAGGTAGATCTGGATATCTCCGGGGAGAAGCCATCCACTCACCGGGTGGTTAAAGGAGAATGCCTCTGGTTCATAGCCGGATATGATGATGTCTATGCTAATCCCCTTCAATGGCCGTTGATATATAAAGCCAATAGAGAAAGAATAAAAAACCCGGATCTGATCTATCCCGGTCAGGTCTTTATCATTCCCCGTGACTGAGGCTCTGTTAAAAAGGAAAGTAATCAGTAAACAGTGATCAGTAATCAGTAGAAAAGCAAATAAACAGTAATCAGTACCGAAGGAAAGTAATCAGTAAACAGTGGTCAGTAATCAGTACCGAAGGAAAGTGATCAGTAATCAGTACAGCTACGCTTGGCCAACTGATCACCGATTACCGATTACCGATCACCGATTACCGATCACCGATCACCGATCACCAATCACCGAGTACTGATTACTGATCACCGATTACTGATCACCAGTTACAGGTTACCTTTCAAATCGTCCTGTCCCAAAATCGTCTTGTCAGAAATAACAAGCCCTCCACGTGAAGACTACACTCAATTTTCGAAATCCCCAGCTGGTACGATCTCTCTTTGTCCGGGAAGAGAAAAACCTTCTCTTTCTGGGCGAGTCCCTCGGAGTTCAGGTCGTAGCAAGAGATAACTTTATCCGACTATCCGGTCCGGATGATGCCGTGGAACGGGCCGGGAGACTGCTCCGAGAACTGGGCGGGATCGTGGAATCCGGCCATACCCTGACCGGCCCCGAATATCACAGGATTATCAAAACTTACGCCGCGGATGAAAATTATTCAGTCGGCGAGGTCTATAGTGATAGGATTGAGGTTGCTTCGGAACGGGGGTATGTTCGTCCCCAGACCGTTAACCAGAAAAGATATGTGGATGCCCTCTGGAAGCATGAGTTGGTATTCTCTATCGGCCCGGCCGGAACCGGGAAGACCTATCTGGCAATGGCAATGGCGGTATCACATCTTCTGCAGGGTAAAGTGAAGCGACTGATTCTTACCCGTCCCGCTCTGGAGGCAGGGGAGAAATTGGGATTCTTACCGGGAGATCTCTATCAGAAGATATTTCCATACCTCCGTCCGCTCTATGACGCTCTCTATGATCTGATTGAAGGGGAACGGGTCAGGAGGTATGAGGAGGAGGGGATTATTGAAGTGGCGCCACTTGCCTTTATGAGAGGTCGAACTCTCAATAACGCGTTTATTATCCTGGATGAGGCTCAAAACACTACCCCGGAACAGATGAAGATGTTCCTGACCCGGATCGGGTTTAATTCCCGGGTTGTCATTACCGGGGATATTACCCAGGCCGACCTGCCTTCGAATCAGCGTTCGGGTTTGAATACGGCCCGTGAAGTTCTGAAGGATATTCCCGAGATACAATTTATATATCTTACCCGGGAAGACGTGCTTCGCCACCCCCTGGTGCAGAAAATTGTAACAGCTTATGAGAAGGCGGAGCAATAGTAAGAAATATCTGCATCAAAATGTGAATAAAATTGCCACAAAGGCACTAAGACACTAAGGAATAAACAGGAAATAAGAAAAACGTAGTTATTACATCGGTAATTCTTTTATTTGTGTCTTTGTGACTTAGTGGCAAAAAATTGCGAAGCTAAATGCAGAATGATCAAGATATCATTTAAAAAGAAAGGGGAAGATGGCCGCCCCCGGAGCAAGAAGAGGAAGGTAGCCGAGGGGGGGAAGATCGCCCGGGCATTGGAGAGCGGTATCTCCGGGAGATGGGCATTGGGGGCGGGTATCTTCATCGCAAGCGTTTTAATCATCTCCTGGCGGGGTATGCCACTGGATATTCCAATTATCGGCCAAATCTCCGAGCGTGATGTTGCGGCAACCTGTTCCTTTTCATTCCCTGACCGGATTAAGACCGAGCAGGCCCGGGATATAGCCGAGGACCATCAGCCGGTTGCCTATCTGGTTGTTCAGACCGTTTTAGAGGAGAAGGGAAATGCCTTGCGGCATTTCTTCCGCCGGTTATCGGGAGAATCAATACCCGTTAAGGCTCCTCCGCTGGATCTGGTATTAATCCCCCCGGATCGGCTTCTGCGAGATTATTTAAATACTGTTATTCCCCGGCCGTGGGAAGAAAAATTCCTTCACATCCTGGAAGACGCGTATCGCAATGGCATCCTTACCTCTGATATTAAGCGGACGCTCTCTAATACTCGCCAGGATGAGATCATGCTGGTTAATCCAGGAACGAACGAAGATCGGATAATCTCGATCTCCGAAATCCCCGAACTCTCATCCTGCCGGGCTGCCGTGGCAAAGCAGGTGGAAGATAATATTGTGATGGGAGGGAGTGCTGTAGACGGACTGGGAGAAGTTATCCGGTGGTTCATCGAGCCCGACCTTGAATTTGATCTGGAGAAGACGGAAGCACTGAGATCGTCCGCCCGGAGCGATATCCCGGTTATTATGACTGAGGTAAGGAAAGGCGAGAAGATTATCCGCCAGGGGGAGGAGGTCCGGTCGATTCATATCCAGAAATTTCGTTCCTATCAGGAGCAGCTCTTCCGGCTTGAACCGCCGATCTCATTACTGTATTATGCGCTTGGAAATGGTCTTCTGGTCGCTCTTTTATTTATAATTGCTATCTACTATCTGGATCATTATCATCGGGAGATCAGCCGGAGTAATTCCCGGTTGCTTCTTATCTCAACAGTGATAGTTCTGGTTCTTCTCCTGACCCGTCTGCTCCGCCAGGCCTTCTGGCATCTTCCCCCCGGGATGATGGAGTTTACCCGCTATATATCGCCGGTGACAATTGGAACGATGCTGCTCTGCTTGCTGGTCAGTGTGCGGGTAGCGATATTTTTTACGCTGATTCTCTCTCTTCTCATCGGCCTTATTCTTGGGGGCGGACCAGGGTACATAGTTGTGGTGATTATCGGGTCAATTGCCGGGATCTTCGGGCTGAGCGGTGCCCGGAGGAGGATTGACCTCTTTCGGGCCGGACTGATCTCGGCCGCGGCTGGTTTTCTGGCGGTGGCCGGACTGGGAGTTGCCGGAGGGTTAGGACTGACCGTATTTATTGTTCAGGGGATTGGTGCTGCTTCCGCCGGAATCCTCTCGGCATTTTTTACGCTGATTGCTCTGGGATTATTTGAGTCTCTCTTCCGGATCTCTTCGGATATTGGTCTTCTGGAACTCTCCGATCTCAATCATCCGCTTCTGCGCCGGTTGATGATCCGGGCGCCCGGGACATATCATCACGGCCTGATGGTGGCAACTCTGGCGGAAGGTGCCGCCGAAGAGATCGGTGCCAACGCGTTGCTGGCCAGGATCGGGGCATATTTTCATGATATCGGCAAGATCACGAAGCCGGAATATTTCTCTGAGAACGAGACCTCAGGATTTAGCCGGCATGATGCCCTGATCCCGAGCATGAGTAGTCTGATTCTGATCGCCCATGTGAAGGAAGGGGTGGATCTGGCCCGCCAGTACAAACTGGATCGCCGGATTGTCGCTATTATCCAGCAGCATCACGGGACCAGTCTGATTTCCTGTTTTTATGACCGGGCCGGGAGGAATCACCAGCTGAAGTTTGATGTTATGGAAAAAGATTACCGGTATCCCGGTCCCCGGCCGAAGAGCCGGGAAGCGGCAATTGTCATGATGGCCGATGCCGTGGAAGCAGCCTCGACCTCCCTGGATCGGCGTACTCCCAGCCGGTTGGAATCTCTGGTTGAAAATATTATTCGGGAGCGTTTTTCCGATGGACAGTTGGATGAATGCAGATTGACCATGGTGGATCTGAGAAAGATCGGAGAGAGCTTTGTCCGACTGCTATCGGCGAGATATCATACCAGGGTTAAGTATCCGGAGGTGGGGAATGGGGGGGGGGGTAAGCAGTGAGCGGTGAGCAGTAAGCGGTAAGCAGTGAGCAGTAAGCGGTAAGCAGTTAGCGGGGAGCATTCGGCGTAGCCTCGCCAGCGACACCGCTTACCGCTTACTGTTTACTGCTTACCACTTACCACTTACTCCCTGTCCATACTTTCAACTATATACTATCCAATGTCATATAAGGTAATAATCACAAACCGCCAGCGCCGTCTCCGTTTCAATCGGGGGGGGATAGAAAAACTGGTGGGGTATGTTCTGGGCAGTGAGGGGGTCAGGGAAGGGGAGGTAAGTCTTCTTCTTCTCAATAACGCTCAAATCCGTCTTCTTAACCAGCAGTATCTGGCTCGGGATTATCCCACGGATGTCCTTTCTTTCCCCCAGAATGAGGGGCCGGAAAGGAATCTCCAGACCTGGTTTCTTGGTGATGTCGTACTATCAACCGAACAGATTGTTCGGCAGGCCCCCGAGCATGGTCAGAATGTGGAGGATGAGTTCACGCTCTGTCTGATCCATGGGGTTCTTCATCTCCTTGGATATAGCGATCATCCGGATGAATATCGGGAGATAATGCGAAAGAGAGAGGAAGCCATCCTGAGGTTTTGGAAGGAGAAGAAGAGATGCTCCCTCATAAAGTCATAGATAGTTTTAATGCCGCCGTCGCGGGTATTGTCTAAATTATTTATTTGTATTTTGGGATTTGTGATTTGGAATTTTGGAATGTAAATACGTTAGCATTAATAATTATAGTAAAACCACATAGTAAGACTGAGAACCGATAAAGGTAAAATAATTGGCTCCGCAAAAAACCACAGGAATTATTATCCAGGTTCGTGATTATTCGGAGACCAGCATGCTGGTCAATATTCTCACATCAGACTCCGGGCTCCTGAAGACCATAGCCAAAGGATCTCGCCGGTTGAAGAGTCCGCTTCGCGGGAAACTGGAACTCCTTAACTATGGCGCGCTGGTCTATTACCCGAGCCGGACGAGTGACCTTCATATCCTCTCTCAATTTGATATTATCAATTCTTTTCCGGAGGCATTAAACACATTGGAGAGATCGGCCTTCTTTCATTATCTGGCGGAACTCTCGTCTTTAGCCGCCTATGGGGAGGAAGGTAGCGGAGCATTATTTAATCTCTTGCTGCAAATGCTTGGAGACGCCCCCGATATAGATGCTATTATTCCGGCTCGATTATGGTTTGAAATCCGCTATCTCCATCTGCTGGGAGTATTCCCATCGTTTGACCGCTGTAGCCATTGCGGCGGGCCGTTGGGGGATGGTGTTAAATTCGCGCTTAAGAAACCGGGCTGGATCTGCGCGCGCTGCCGTGGTCAGGTGAGTGATACAATAGATATCGAACCGGGAGTAATGGCTATTATCAGTTATATTCTTAGAAATAGTCTGAATCAGGTAATGAAACTCAAGCTCTCCCGCCGGCAATCGGCTCTTCTGGATCGTTTATTATCTTATCTCGTTGACACCGCCGCGCATAAAAAGATAAAGTCGAAACGCTTCTTAAACCATATTTTAGGAGGGGGAATTTAACTTCGCAACTTTTTTGCCACTAAGACACTAAGACACAAAGAAAATAAGAGATGTAATATCTCCATTATTCTTTTTATTATTATTTCTTAGTGCCTTTGTGTCTTTGTGGCAGAGTTATTAAAATTCCGAAGACGACGGTTATGATTGATTTTCAGACTTTAATATTAACTTTGCAGGAATATTGGAAAGATCAGGGCTGTGTTCTGGTTCAGCCGTATGATCTTGAAGTAGGCGCCGGTACTTTCGCACCGCCGACTTTTTTCGGTGTTCTGGGTCCGGATCCCTGGAAGGTAGGGTATGTCCAACCTTCCCGCCGCCCTTCGGACGGACGTTATGGGGAAAATCCCAATCGCCTCTACCAGCACCATCAATATCAGGTTATCCTGAAGCCTGCCCCGGAGAAGATTCAGGATATCTATCTAGACAGTCTGAAAATACTGGGGATTAATTTTCAGAGGCATGACATCCGTTTTGTTGAGGATGATTGGGAGTCGCCTACTCTGGGAGCTTCCGGCCTGGGCTGGGAGGTGTGGTGTGACGGACTGGAGATAACCCAGTTTACCTACTTTCAGCAGATGGGCGGTTTTGAATTGGACCCGGTTCCGGTTGAGCTGACTTACGGGTTAGAGCGAATCGCTATCTTCCTGCAGGGAGTTGATAACGTCTTCGATCTTGAGTGGGCTCCCGGCGTAAGCTATAGACAGATGCGGAAGAGGCAGGAATACGAATTCTCCCGTTACAGTTTTGAGGAAGTACCGGTTGAGGAGTACCGCGATCTCTTTACCCGATTTGAAAAGGAGTCCACTGATATTCTCCAGTCCGGCCTGGTATATCCCGCCTATGAGTTGGTTCTTAAGTGTTCCCATATATTCAATCTCCTCGACGCCCGCGGGGCGATCAGTGTAAGTGAGAGAGCGAATTATATCGGTCGGATCCGGAAGCTGGCCAAGGGATGCGCTGAACTGTATACTCAAAAAAGACAGGACGATTAGGGGCAGGATTATTTGGGCAGGACTATTACAGGCAGGACGATTACAGACTGAACGTCGAACCAGCCTTCGCTAAAGCTATGGCAGGCAGGCTGTCCAACATCGAATGACGGAGAACACAGATAAAGACTGAACATTTGCTTGCATCCCGAATATTTCGGGGCAACGTTCAACGTTCAACGCTCAACTTTCAACATTCAACCACACGAAACAATCAGTGTAAATTAGTGTAATTAGTGGACAGAAAAGCCGCCAATCCGAGGCGAAATAATCAGAGTAATCTGTGTAATCCGTGGACAAAAAAGGGGGGGAGGCAGGGGGAAATCGTCTGGTGAAAAGTTATGAATCAAGAGAAAGAAAATATATTGCTGGAGATCGGGACGGAAGAGATCCCCGCGTCGTATATCCAGCCGGCTATTAACCAGATGTTAATATGGGGGGAGAAGTGGGCCTCCCGATCACAGCTGACCGCCTGGGGTAATCCTCGTCGACTGGTACTTTTTATCCGGGGAGTTGAAAGGTATAAGACCGAGACGGTCTGGGGGCCTCCTCTGGAACGGGCAAAAGATAAAGATGGCAACTGGAATAAGAGTGCTGTCGGTTTTGCCCGGAGTAAGGAGATGACGGTTGATGATCTCCGTCTGGGTGAGAAGAATAAAAAGAAGTACATCAATCTGGATGTCAGGACTGATCTGACCCAGGAGATGAGCGACCAACTTATTGTTCTTCTTCGCTCTTTTAGCTTCCCCAAATCGATGCGCTGGATATCAGGGGACCCATTCAAATTTGCTCGCCCGATCCGCTGGTTGGTCTTCCTCCGGGGAGAATCGGTTATTAAAGTTCAGATTGCCGGAATTACGGCGGATCGATATACCCGGGGTCATCGTTTTTTTGGGGTAGATCGAATCATACTGAACTCGGCGGACCGGAAAGAGTATGAACAGGTTTTGCTGGATCAACATGTGATAGTCGATCAGAGCCGGAGGAGAAAGAAACTGCTGGGAGATATCCTTTCTGAGCAGAAAAAATATCGACCCGATATCTCGGAAGTAGATCTCGATAGTGCTCTATTGGATGAGGTCTGCAACCTGGTGGAATATCCCCGGATAATTGTTGGCGATTTTGACACGTCCTATCTCGAGATCCCCTCTCCGGTATTAATTACCGTGATGAAATCCCATCAACGTTATTTCCCGGTCTTTGATCCGTCCGGGCAATTATTATCAAAATTCATTGTTGTTGCCAATGGCCCGTACCAGGATTCAGAGGAGATAAAAACCAATAATGAAAGAGTACTTCGGGCTCGGCTGGATGACGCGAAATTTTTCTGGGAGGACGACATTCGCCGGACACTGGAAGATAGGGTATCCGATCTTAAAGGGATTATATTTCATAGACGTCTTGGAACTTATCGGGAGAAGGTTCAGAGATTGGAGAGACTGGCTCCGTTTATTGCTGAGCAGTTGGGATTGTCTGAGAGTCAAATAGATAAGACAAAGAGGGCGGCACTCCTCTGCAAAAGTGATCTGACCACATCCCTGGTAAAAGAATTCACCGAACTCCAGGGGGTGATGGGGAGAGAGTACGCCCTAAAAGCTGGTGAAGATCCGGAGGTCGCCGGGGCAATTTATGAACACTATCTTCCGGTTTCGGCTGGAGGTTCTCTTCCGGAGACAGTGGTGGGGCAGGTTTTGGCGTTGGCCGACAAGTTGGATTCCGTTGCCGGATTTCTCAGCGCCGGGATTAAACCTTCCGGCTCTCAAGACCCCTATGCGCTGAGGAGGCAGACCCAGGGAATTATCAGATTGGTAGCGGAGAAGAAGCTTCCGTTTCGTTTCGATTTATTGGTGGAAGAGGCGATTGCCGGACTTGGCCTGGATGATTCACTGATTCAGGATGTGACCCGGCAGGTTCTGGACTTCTTTCGCCTTCGGTTGGAGGCATATCTGGTGGCACGCGATGTTTCTCCACCGGTTGTTGATTCGGTCTTATCGGCTGGATGGCAGGATTTTCAGGATGTTTCATCCCGGATAGAGGTTCTCCAGTCTCTGGAAGGTTCAGATATATTATTGGCGGCTGCTACAATCGTGGAGCGGACCCATAATATTGTACGTTCAGAGAATCTGACCGGGGAAGATGAAGTGAGGGATGATCTCCTGGTAGAAAAGGCGGAGCAGGGTCTATTCCAGGCGCTGAAATCGTCGGGAATAGTCGGAAAACTGATTGATGGGAAGGACTATCGAAAGGCGACCGAAGAGTATGCCCGGATCTTTTCCCGGCCACTGAGCGTATTTTTCGACGAGGTAATGGTCAATGTCGATGATAAAGATCAGCGAAAAAACCGGATGGTTCTTTTAAACCTGATCAATCGGGTATATAGTGAAAAAGTAGCTGATCTTTCATTGCTGCAGTTTGAGAGAGGGGAACATGTTGTATAGTTACCCAATCTTGATACCGATATTAAGATAAAATTGAAAAATATACGGGGATAGAGGGGAGGTAAGCAGTAAGCGGTGAGCGGTAAGCAGTAGGCTGCGCATTGGCAGTGACTGCTTACTGCTTACCGCTTACCGCTTACTGTTTACTGCTTACCGCTTACCGCTCACTGTTCACCGCTTACCGCTTACTGCTTACCATTTTCCACTTATCGGGGAAATACGAATTATTAGAATTTTAGTAAACAATCACCATTCATAGGAGGAAAACCATGACCAAGTATGTTTATTTTTTCGGCGGGGGGAAAGCGGAAGGGAAGACCGAGATGAAGGAGCTGCTGGGCGGGAAGGGAGCCAATCTGGCTGAGATGGCGAATATCGGGATCCCGGTTCCTCCCGGTTTTACCGTAAGTACCGATGCCTGTGCCTATTATTCTGAACATGGACATAAATATCCGAGCGGAATGAACTCCCAGGTTAAGAAGAACCTGGCCCGCCTGGAAAAACTAATCGGCAAGAAATTGGGAGCGGCTCACGATCCTCTGCTGGTTTCGGTCCGCTCCGGCGCGGCGGTCTCAATGCCGGGGATGATGGATACTGTCCTGAATCTCGGGATGAATGATAGGTCGGTCCTGGGATTTATCGAGAAGACCGGCAATGAGCGGGCGGGATGGGACTCTTACCGGAGATTTGTCGATATGTTTGGTGATGTTGTGATGGGGCCGTCCACCGGGCTGACCCATCACGATTTCGAGATCGAACTCACCCGGATCAAGAAGAAGTATAAGGCGGCAGATGATACCGATCTTACTGCCGATCAGCTCAAGGAATTGGTCGAGAAATATAAAGAGGTCTACAAAAAACATGTTAAGAAGCCCTTCCCCCAGAATCCGATGGAACAGCTCAGACTGTCGATCAACGCGGTCTTCGGTTCCTGGGATTCCGATCGCGCGGTTAAATACCGGAAGATCAACCAGATCACGGGCCTGAAGGGGACCGCGGTCAATGTTCAGGCGATGGTCTTCGGCAATATGGGTGAGTCTTCCGGGACCGGGGTCGGATTTACCCGTAACCCGGCCAACGGGGACCGTCAGCCGATGGGTGAATATCTGATCAATGCCCAGGGGGAGGATGTGGTGGCCGGTATCCGCACCCCCGCGCCGATCTCCGAGATGCCGCGGGAGAAGAGTCCGGTCTGGAAGCGGGTTTACCGTGAACTTCGGGCGATCATGAAGAAACTGGAAGAGCATTACCGGGATATGCAGGATGTTGAGTTTACCATCCAGGAGGGAAAGCTATTCATGCTTCAGACCCGGACCGGGAAACGGACCGGATTGGCCGCGGTCAAGATAGCCTGTGATATGGTGAGGGAGAAATTGATCACTCCCCGTCAGGCTATCTCCCGGATCGAGGGGGATCATCTTGCCCAGTTGCTCTTCCCGATCTTCGACCCGAAAGAGGAAGCTGCGGCTGCCAGGAAGGGATTGAATAAGGCATATGGCCTTCCGGCCGGCCCCGGAGCGGCCTGCGGACGGGTGGTCTTTACCGCCGAAGAGGCCGAGCGCGTCTTGGAGAAGGACAAGTCCGCCCGTTTGATCCTGGTTCGCCGGGAGACCAGTCCGGAGGATGTCGGAGGAATGTGGGCCGCCCAGGGAGTTCTCACCAGTACCGGCGGGATGACCAGTCACGCGGCGGTCGTTGCCCGCGGCTGGGGAAAATGCTGTGTGGCCGGCGCGGGAGTGGTTAATATCGATTATACAAAGAATCAGTTTACTATCGGCAAAACGGTGGTCAAGGCGGGGCAGTTCATAAGTCTGAACGGATCCACCGGCGCCATCTACTGCGATAATCGAAAGGGCGTTGATATCCCCACAACTTCGTCACCGGTGGTCGCGGCGGTGGTGGATGGAGCGGCCTGGGCCAGGAAACACCCGATCTACAAGTTATATCGGAAGGTCAGTGCCTGGGCGGATGAGTTCCGTAAGATGGGGGTCAGGACCAACGCCGATACTCCCGCCGATGCCGCGGCGGCCCGGGCATTCGGGGCCGAGGGAATCGGTCTCTGCCGGACCGAGCATATGTTCTTCGCGCCTGAACGGATCCTGGCGGTACGGGAGTTTATCCTGGCCGATGACGAGAAGAGCCGTAAGAAGGCGATCAAAAAACTTCTGCCCTATCAGCGCAAAGATTTTGAGGGGATCTTCAAGGCAATGCGTGGCCTTCCGGTTACCATACGTCTCCTCGATCCCCCGCTCCATGAATTCGTCCCTCATGAGGCAAAGGAGCAGAAGGAACTGGCCAGGGTTCTGGGGATCTCTCCCCGGAAAGTCGCGGATCGTGTCAAGGCTCTCCATGAGATGAACCCGATGCTGGGGCATCGCGGCTGTCGGCTCTCAATCTCTTACCCGGAACTCTGCGTGATGCAGACCCGGGCGATCATTGAGGCCGCCTGCCGGGTGGCTAAAAAGAAGATCAAGGTTCTCCCTGAGATTATGGTCCCCTTGATCGGGACCAGCGCCGAGTTTGACTACCTGGAGGAGATTATCCGGACAACCGCCGATGAGATAATCGAGCAAAAAGGCGTAAAGATTAAGTATCTGGTCGGAACGATGATCGAGATCCCGCGGGCCTGTCTGGTCGCGGATAAGGTTGCCCGTCTGGCTGAGTTCTTTAGCTTCGGGACCAACGATCTGACCCAGATGACCTTCGGATACAGCCGGGATGACGCCGGAGTCTTCCTGCCGGATTATCTGGAGAAGAAGATTCTTCCCGGTGACCCTTTCGAGGCGCTGGACCAGGAAGGGGTGGGCGTGCTGGTCGAGATCGCTATCGAGCGGGGTCGGTCTGTCCGTCCCGATCTTAAAGTCGGGATATGCGGCGAGCATGGCGGTGAGCCTAGTTCGGTGAAGTTCTGTTACCGGGTGGGGATGAACTATGTCAGCTGCTCTCCCTTCCGGGTCCCGATAGCGAGATTGGCCGCGGCACAGGCAGCGATTGAGGAATAGCCTGGGATAATCTATTTTGGTTCTAAGTTATTCTGCGTGGGTATATGCTGGTAATATTATTTATGAAGAAACTATTGATTAAATGACGAAACCAGAATGAGGAATGACGAAAGAATGATGAAACCAGAATGTCGAAGAGTCTTCGCTAAGCATCTTTTGCCATTCGCGTCCATCCGCCGCCAGCAAGCGATAGAATACCAGGTAGGCCCATTTGGACATTGGGATTTGGAGATTCTTTCGTCATTCCTCATTCGGATTTCGTCATTCTTGCGTCATCATTTATTATCACCATCTGCCTCCGCAAAATGACAGCGAACCATAATAATTAATTATTATATTATGCCTTCCCCTCCCTCCAACGGAAGTTCTAATTTGACTCCGGACCGGAAAGTCCGGGCTATCAGGATCTACCTTCGGGAGATCGGGGCGATCCCTCTCTTAAGCAGAGAAGAAGAGATTAAGCTGGCTGAGAAGTTCGCCCGGGGTGATGAAGAGGCCCGCCGTCAGCTGATCCGTGCCAATCTTCGGCTGGTAGTCAAGATATCCAAGAAGTATGAGCATCTGGGACTCCCCTTACTGGATCTGATTGAAGAGGGGAATCTTGGCCTGGTCAAGGGAGTGGAGAGGTATGATTTAAGTAGGGGGACCAAGGTGAGTACTTATGCCGCCTGGTGGATAAAACAGTCGATAATGCGGGCCCTGGCCAACAAAGGCAAGATAATCCGCATCCCTGTCTATATGCAGGAGAGGGTCAACTCATTCAGGCGGAAAGTTGGTGAGTTGAGTCAGAAACTGGGGCGCCAACCATCCCACCAGCAGATCTCAAAAGAGTTGGATATGACCCTTGAAGAAATAGATTATCTGAATGAAGTTGCCCGTGTCCCCAGTTCATTGGATGCCGCCATTGACCATGATGGGTTCAGCAAGCTGGCTGATATGATTCAGGATACCAACTCTCCCGCCCCGGATGAGATAGTGGATACAGCCGACCTTCACCGGGATCTGCTTGGATTGATCCAGTTACTCCCTCCGCGGGAGATTAAAATTCTTCAGATGAGATTCGGGTTGGATGGGGAGGAATCCCGGACGCTCTCCTACATAGGCAATGAGTTCGGTATCAGCCGGGAACGGGTGCGGCAGATCATCAATAAGTCCAACCGCAGACTCAGGAATACTCTCCGGGAACGGGATGAGGGGGACGGAAGGAAGTAATCAGTAATCGGTTATCGGTAATCAGTACGCCTCACTTTGGTAACCAGGCCAACTGATTACCGATTACCGTTTACTGATTACTTTCTCCTTTAAATTGTCTTGTCAAATAAGTTATAAAGTTAAGCTAAGGAGGCCAGAGTGAGTATAGAAGAATTATCGCGATCAATCCGTGATGTTCCGGATTTTCCGGAAGAAGGTGTTGTCTTTAAGGATATCACTACCTTAATCAGTAATCCCCAGCTATTTAAGGAGGCGATTGACCTGATGGCGGGAGAATTCATCAATAGCAATATTGATCTTGTGGTTGGTGTGGATGCTCGTGGTTTTATCTTCAGCTCGGTCCTGGCCTATATACTGGACGCCGGTTTGATTCTGGTCCGGAAGGAAGGAAAATTACCTTCTAAGACGAAAAAAGTCAGTTACGATCTGGAATATGGAAATGCCACGGTAGAGGTTCATGAGGATGCTGTCAAGCCCGGTAGCCGGGTTCTGATAGTTGATGACCTGCTGGCGACCGGCGGGACCCTGGGGGCTACAGTTGATCTGGTCAAGCAGCAGGGTGGGGATATTGTCGCGGTCGCGGTCTTGATCGAGTTGGATTTCTTAAAAGGCCGGGAGAAACTGAAAGGTACGCAGATCTTTTCGCTGATTCATTATTAACTATATGAATATTATAGAAGCCATTATATTGGGTATCGTCCAGGGATTGACCGAGTTTCTTCCGGTCTCCAGTTCGGGACATCTGGTTTTGACTGAAAAACTCCTGGGTCTGACCACGCATAATATCCGCTTTGTGGTGGTGGTCCATCTTGGCTCTCTTCTGGCGGTATTGGCGATCTATCGGGTACAGCTCGGAAAAATTATCCTGGGATTATACAAGGGTAGGGTCCGCTATCGGAAGGGGAAATGGAAATTTAATGATCCCAATACCCGCCTCTCCTGGCTTTTGGTTCTGGCTACTATCCCGGCCGGTCTGGTTGGGTTTTTCTTTGGAGGAATGATCGAGAGAGTATTCTTCCAGCCGTTCTGGGTTGGGATTTTCCTGGCGGTAACCGGTCTGATTCTCTTCTGTATCCGTTTTGTTAAAACCGATGACGGTGGGTTGAACTGGCGGCGCGCGGGTATCATCGGTCTGGCTCAGGCGGTCGCGATTCTGCCCGGGATGTCGCGCTCCGGATCCACGATCGCGGCCGGGATCTATTCCGGCGTGGAGAAGAGCCGGGCAGCCGAGTTCTCTTTTCTCCTTTCGGTTCCGGTTATTCTGGGAGCCGGGGTGATGGAGTTAGGGAAGATGATGGATACGGTGCCTTCCGCGATGGAGATTGTTACTCTTCTGGCGGGAGCCGCCGCTTCGGCGATCTCCGGTTATCTGGCGATCCGGTTCCTGCTCAATGTGATCAATAAAGGAAAACTGCATTACTTCGCCTACTACTGCTGGCTGGTTGCTCTGATTGTAATCATCATTAGTGCTTAAAGTTTGCTTCTCCTAATAGGAGTTAACCGGCTATTTCAGAATATTTGCAGGACGATTGCAGATAGGACGATTAAAAGCAAAAGAATTTAGACAGGACGATTGCAGTCAGGACGATTAAAGGAAAAATGCTTCGAGGTGAGGCAAATAGTCTTGTCTGTAATGGTTCTGTCATAAAAAAGAGGGTGAGGTGGGGGGGGAATTGTTTTATCCCAAAATCGTCTTGTCAAAAAAGTTGCAAAGCTAAATTCATAAAATCTATTATCTAATAATGAAGCAAGAACCATTACTGGAAGTTACTATTTCCGGAATATCCCGACGCAATCGGGGTAAGATCCGGGATGTCTTTAAAGTCGGCGACAATATCCTGGTGGTAACCACCGACCGGGTCTATCTCTTTGATCAGGTCTATCCGGAGGGATTGGTGGGGAAGGGGAGGACACTGACCGCTCTTACCCTCCGTACCTTCGAGCTGACCGGCGATATACTCCCTAACTTTCTCATATCTTCCCGGGTGGAAGAATTCCCGTCGCCGTTTAATGATTACCCGGAGATGCTTGCCGGACGGAGCCTTCTCACCGAGGAGATCACCCCGATCCGACTGGAGTGTGTGGCGAGGGGATACCTCTACGGTCAAGCCGAGCAGGCTTATCGTGACGGGGACCGGTCCTGGATGCCTTCTCTTCCGGCTGGTCTAGAATTAGCCGGAGAGCTCCCCCATCCCATATTTACCCCCGCCCGAAAGGATCTGGGTAATAATGATGAAAATCTGAGCTGGGATGATCTGATTGAGCTGGTAGGGGAGAGGAGAGCGGAAGAGGTCCGGGATCTGACTCTGAAGATATATGAAAGAATGCGCCCAATTTTTGCCAGTGCCGGCTTCATCCTGGCCGATACCAAGTTCGAGTTCGGCGAGAAGGACGGGCGGATCATGTTGATAAATGAGGCCTGTACCCCCGATTGCTCCCGGATCTGGAAAGAGTCCGAGTACCACCCCGGTCAATTACAGGATACCTGGGACAAAGAGATTATGGAGGACTATCTGAAAGCCGCCGGCTGGTCCCCCGGCGATCCCCCGATTCCCCTCCCTGCCGAGGTGCTGGAGAAGACCCGAGAGCGGTTTGCGGAACTTGTCACCATGATTTAGCCGCGAACCAGTCGTCACTCTTTAAAATTCCATCGGAATTTTAAATAGATTTTTGATAAATACGATATTTCTTGGAAAGCGTCCCCCCCATCATCTCGGTGGCCCGGATGACCAGGAGGTTATCCTCTAAAAGCCAGGAGATCTCAGAGTCTTTATAGCCCAGATCCCGGGCGGCCCGGGCCGACTCCAGATAGAGAAGACCATCCAGACCTTTCTTCCGGTACTCCTCCTCGATCCCGGCCATCATCAGACGGATATCGGTAATCTTTCTCCTCCCTAAAAGAAATGTAATAATCTGGAGTGGCCCCATCTTCCCGTTCATCTTCTTTATCACCTGATTGTAGTCGGGGAGGACCAGATAAAACCCCACCGGTTTCCCCTTATACTCGGCGAAGAAGACCAGTTCGGGGACAACGATTGGTTTAAGTTCTTTTGCCATATGCTCGATCTCCGCCTCGGTAATCGGGACAAACCCCCAATTCTTGCTCCAGGCGGAATTGTATATCTCCCGGACCAATTTTAGTTCCTGATGGAACTCCTTCATCCGGATATTCCGGACATTCAAGCCCCGTTTCTTGAGAACTACCGCGATCTTCTCCAACCGTGGATTCATCTTCTCGGGTACCGGTATCCGGAAGGCCAGGAGGTCTTTGGCCTTGGTCAGGCCGCACCCTTCCAGAAGGGGATGGTAGTAGGGGAGGGTATAGGGCATCATGAGCTTGGGGGAAGAGTCGTAGCCTTCCAGGAGCAGTCCGCAGGTGGCGTTGGTCGAGGGGTTGAGCGGCCCGATCATCTTTTTTATACCACGGTTCTTCAGCCATGCTTCGGCCGATAAGAAGAGAGCCCGGGCGGCTTCCCTATCATCGAGACACTCGAAGAATCCGAAGTAACCGGTCTGATCGTTGTGGTAGGAGATGAAGTCCCGGTCCACGATCGCCGCTATCCTCCCCACCGCCTGGTCACCCCGAAAAGCTATGAAGAGTTCCCGTCCGGCATGATCCCAGAAAGGATTACGGCCGGGAGAGAGCAGCTTCTTCTCTTCCGAGATTAAAGGCGGGACCCAATAAGGATTCCCCCGGTAGATACTCCAGGGAAGAGTAATGAACTGCTTCAGTTCACTCTTAGAAGAGACTTTCTTTATCCTGATTGTGGGAGCTTCCATTTTTTAGCCGCCAAAATGCGCAAAATAATTCAAAAATTTACCTCAGCTCGGGCTTTTATTGATCGGTCGGATCCGACCGATCCGACTGATGCTCAGCTCTTAACGCCGGTCCACTCCCCACCGCCTGTTGCTCTTTGCCAATGCGTCGTTCGACGCCGTGCCCGCCATAGCTTTAGCGACGGCTGGTTCGAAGTTCGACGTTGAAAGTTCAGATTTTAAATCACTCCCAGTTCTTTCCCCGCCTTCTCAAAGATCTCCAGAGCGAAATCAAGCTGAGAGTCGGTATGGGTGGCCATGAAACTGGTCCGGATCAGGGTCTGGTCCGGGGGGACAGCCGGGGGGACAACCGGATTGACGAAGATCCCGGCGTCATAAAGGATCTTCCTCATCATGAAAGCTTTCTCCATGTCTCCGATAATCAGGGGGATAATCGGAGTTTCGCTGGTACAGGTGTCATACCCCATCGCCTGGAAACCATCCCGCATCTTCTGGGTTATCTCCCAGAGCCGTTCCCGACGTTCCGGCTCATCCTCAATAATATCCAGACAAGCCATTACCGTTGCTACTGCCGAGGGAGGGAGACTGGCGCTGAAGATCAGGGGACGGGCATGATGTTTCAGATAATGAATTACCGATTCATCTCCCGCGATGCATCCCCCGATTGAGGCAAGAGATTTGCTGAATGTGATCATAGTAAGATCGGTCTCATCCTCCAGGCCGAAGTGCTCGGCAGTTCCCCGTCCGTTCTTTCCCAGTACTCCCACCGAATGAGCGTCATCAACCATGACGCGGGCGCCGTATTTATGAGCCAGTTTGATGATCTCAGGAAGTTGGGCTATATCACCTTCCATGCTGAAGACCCCGTCGATCACGATCAACTTCCCATTGTCATTACAGAGACCGAGTACCCTCTCCAGGTCAGCCATGTCATTATGGAGAAACTTTTTAATCTTGCCGAAAGCCAGCCTGGTTCCATCTATAATACTGGCATGGTCGAGGCGGTCGATCAGGACGGAGTCACCTTTTCCGACCAGGGCGGCTATGGTCCCCAGGTTGGTCTGAAATCCGGTTGAGAAGACCAGAGCATCTTCCTTGCGATAGAAGGCCGCCAGTCGTTCTTCAAGTTCGCGGTGGATATCCAGAGTGCCGTTTAAAAATCGTGATCCGGCACAGCCGGTCCCGTATTTCTCAAGAGCTGCCGCCGCCGCGGCTTTTACCTTTGGATGGCAGGTCAGACCCAGGTAACTGTTGGAGCCAAGCATCAATATCTTACGCCCATCGATAGTAACCTCAGTCTCTTGGGCGGAAGATATCTCGGTGAAGTATGGGTAGATACCCATATCCATAATCTCTCTGGCCTTGGTAAAATTTTTGCATTTGTCAAATAGATCAGCCATATATTTTTACTCCGTAAAAATATTAATTACAACCATCCTTCAGTTTGATACCAGCGGATAGTATCGTGTAATCCTTGTTTTAGGTCATAGTGAGGTTTGAATCCCAGCTCATCCTGAGCCCGATTAATGTTACAGACCCAATAGTTATGGTTCATTTCATTGATTTTGTCCAGATAAAATCCTGCCTTTGACCTGGGAAATATCCGGGCCAGCATCTTAATCGTTGCCAGGGCCGGTCCCCAGGGGAGAGTTATCGTGAAAGAACTTTTCTCCAGAATCTTCCTGATAATAGAGAATGCCTCCATCCAGTTGTACTCTCTTCCGTCGCCGATGAAGTAAACCCGTAATCCGGGGTCTCTCCTCCGACTGGCCAGCAGAAGCGCGTCAACCATGTCCGCGACATGAAGCGCGCTGAAGATATTTTTATCCCCACCGGGGATACAGCGCAGTCTGGAACCTGCCAGTTTGATCAGTCGTAGAGTCTCGGCATCTCTGGGGCCGTAGACTGCCGGCGGTCGGAGAATAGAGATAGGGATATCATCACTGAAATGTTCCGCCTCCCGCTCCGCCGCCAGTTTGCTTTCTCCATAAAAGCTCACCGGCCGGGGTGATTCCTCCTCATTTAAGAGATGGCCGTCCGGACTGGGCCCGGCCGCGGCGAGGCTGCTGACCAGGATAAACTGATCCAGCTTGACCTTGCTCTCCCGCACGGCTTCCAGGAGATTCCTGGTCCCCTCCTGATTGGTTTTGAAGAAATCTTTCCGGGTTTTCCCTTTGATTCTTCCCGCCAGGTGGAAGACGGTTTTTACTCCTTTAAGCGGTTTTATCAGGGAGTCTTTGTCGTCAAGTGTACCGATGGAGAATTCGATTCCATCATGATCGAGAAACCGGCGGGAACTGGTCTCTCTGATCAGACATCGAACTCTCCAACCATCTTGAAGCAGTGATTCTACCAGGTGACTACCTATAAATCCGGTTCCACCGGTTACCAGGGCTGTTCTAGAATTATTTTTCATAGAAATATGGAAAGAAATTAATATAATGGTCCCATATATTCAAGTGATATATATTGTTATTGCTGTAGGTCTGAAAATATAGTAGTAAGATAGATAATTATTATAGATCAATAGGATATATTTTTGTAAAATGCGTTAACTTCAATGTACTTCCAATTAGTTAGCGCCGAAGGCGATAACTAATGAAGATAATTTTCATCTGCTTATTTCTCTCCCTAATCGGACAGACGGATTATATCACCGTCTCCCCGGAACGTCTGGGGTCAGAACCGGAGGAATATATCGGGGTCCCGATAAAACTCAAATGCCGGTTCCTTAAGGAGGATTCCACCTGGCTCAATGATGCCGATGTTCCTCGTTCGGATAAGAAATGGGTCAGCTTTGTGGTAGAGGCAAAAGGCCGCATCTTTGCCCAGCTGTTTTATCCCCGTGAGAAGGCGGAGTATCTGGATCGTTTCGAGAATAAGGATCGTCTTATTGTCTACGGCAAGGTATTCAGTGCCCGGTTTAACTTTCCCTGGATCGATGTAGATAAAATCTCCGAGGGCTGGGTTGTGGGAGAGGAGCCGACAGCCTTAAAGGATGAGAGGATCAAGATGGCCCGGGAGTATGAGGATTTTTTAAAAGCCCGGAGCCGGATCCTGGAGGAGCTCAAACTGGATGATGTCCAGGATATTTATATCCAGCAGAAAGCCTTGATTAAACTCCTGATCGACAGAAAAATCATCACCCGGAAGGAGTTTGACCGAGAATTATCTCATCAGAAAGTCAAGCCCACCCCGGTGCCGGATTGGGAGTTGATCCTTCAGCGAAAATAAACGTTGCGGCTTCGCCACAACGTTTATGTTTTGAATAATGACCATAATAGCAGACAAGTATTTGATAGAAAATTTAGGCATGTTATAGGCATCTGGCATAATTGAGATTACAACTCCCGGAAAGCCGGGTGAAAGCGAATAACTTTAGGCACTTCAAACTTCAGGCATTTTAGGCACTTCAGAAGTTGCCCGAACGAAGTGAAGGGTAAGTTCTTATGAAATATAAGTATGTCGAAAAAAGGATCCCCAGGATTGACGCGAGGGATAAGGTGACCGGGAAGACTCTCTATTCCACCGATCGTTATCCGGAGGGGATGCTTCGGGCCCGGGTACTGAGGAGCGCGCTTCCTCACGCGAAGATAATTAAGCTTGATGTCTCTAAAGCCCGGGAACTGGCGGGAGTGGAAGCGGTGCTTACCCATGAAGATGTTCCCGGCCATAATGGATTTGGAATAGTAACCCCCAACTGGCCGGTTCTCTGCGTCGACCGGGTTAAATACCGGGGCGACGCGATCGCCCTGGTGGCGGCGGTGGATGAAGAGACGGCGGAGGAGGCCCTCTCCCTGATCGAAGTGGAGTATGAACCACTTCCGATTATTGACAGCCCGGAAGAGTCTCTCAGTCCGGATGCTCCCCTGATCCACGAAGATGGTAATATCCTCCATACAATGGATATTCCTCCCAAGGGGGACGTGGAGAAGGGATTGGCGGAGTCGGAGATTGTTCTCGAGCAGACCTATAAGACCCAGTTCATGGAGCATGCCTATATAGAGACAGAAGGCGGCGTGGGCGTCTACAATGAAGATGATGGTGTGGTCACGATCTGGTGCGGAAGTCAGTACGCCTTCCGCGATCAGCTCCAGATCGCCCGTTCGCTGGACTGGGAACCGGAGAAGATCAGGGTGATCGGATCTCCGACCGGCGGAGCTTTTGGAGGGAAAGACGAGATCAGTGTTCAGATTCATCTGGCAATGTTGGCGATATACACGAAAAAACCGGTCCGTCTTCACTGGAGTCGGGAAGAGTCTATTGTGGCCGGTCCCAAGCGGCATGCCATGACCGCCAGCTTCCGGATCGGAGCTGGCCATGACGGGGTATTCCGGGCGATCGATGTAAAAGTTGTCGCCAATGGAGGCGCCTACGATACCATCTCCGGCCCGGTTCTCAACCTGGCCCTGGAATCATCCCCTGGTCCCTATAAATACGCTGATTCCCGTTTTAAAGGTATCACTGCCTATACAAATAACGCGATGGGGGGTGAGTTCCGTGGTTTTGGCGCCCCCCAGGTTGTCTTCGGGGTGGAACAGGAACTTGACAAGCTGGCCCGGAAGCTTCAAATGGACCCGATTGAACTCCGCCTCTTAAATGCCGTGGAAGAAGGCGATATCTCCGCCATCGGGCACAGACTTAATACCAGTGCCGGGATTAAGGAGACCCTCGTCGCCGCGGCCGCTACTTCTCTCTGGAAGGACCGTGATGAAATTAAACATAAGCTCTCCGGCGAAAATAGATACCGGGAGTACGGGATAGGAGTTGCCTCCGAATGGCATGCTGTTGGAATGGGGGTGGGTATTCCCGACTTCTCCAATATTATCATTGAGATCGGAGAAGGGGGGGCGATAACCCTCCGGACCGGCGCGATTGAGATGGGGCAGGGGAACCTGACAGCCTATGCCCAGATGCTGGCCGAGGTACTGGAATGCGATATCTCGGCGATCGATGTTATCCACGGAGATACCACGGCCTGTCCTGACTCCGGATCAGTTACCGCTTCCCGATCTATCCTGGTTAACGGCAACGCGATCATTGATGGCGTGAGTATCCTGAAACCCATACTGATAAAGATAGCGTCGGAGAAGCTTGGCATCCCGGAAGATGAACTTGAATATGGCGACGGACGGGTATTCTCCCGGAATGATTCAGGTATCGCGCTGACCCTGGCGGATATCGCGGATCAGGCAATTTCCTCATCCCGGTCGCTCAAGGTTACAGGGCACGCGGTTATTGCTATTTCGGATAAGGACTTCGGGGACGGACTGCCTCACAATTATTATACCTATATCACCCAGATAGCATTGGTCGGAGTAGATACCGGGACCGGGGAAGTGGAAGTTATCAAGGTGATATCAATCCCCGAGATGGGAAGGGCCATTAACATAGACGGGGTGGAAGGCCAGTGCGAAGGTTCGGTGGTTATGGGTCAGGGCTACACTCTATATGAAAATATAATAGTGGAAAAGGGTGAGTTCAAGACCACCAGTTTTTCTACTTATATTCTGCCCACCGCTCTTGATGTCCCGGAACATGAGACGATCATAGTGGAGAAACCGGAGAAGACCGGTCCTTTTGGAGCCAAAGGAGTAGGTGAAGCTCCCACGGTCCCGATTATCCCGGCGATCGCCAACGCTATCTATGACGCCGTAGGTATCCGTCTGGAAAAACTCCCCATCACCCCGGAGTATGTGATGGAGAAGCTAAGGGAGGGATAAAGGGGATCAGGTTATCAGGAGATCAGGTTATCAGGAGATCAGGTTATCAGGAGATCAGGGGATCAGGTTATCAGGAGATCAGGGGATCAGGGTATCAGGAGATCAGGCGAGGCATTCTACCTGATAACCTGATCCCCTGATATCCTGATTAATCTATCTTTTAAAAGTTCTTCGAACGAAAAGACAGCTGATATATTTACAAAAGATATCAATTTTTACGGAGTAAAAATTATGAATGAGATAACAGTAAAATTTACCTTAAACGGGGAAGAGGTAAGTATTTCAGCTCCTCCCTATTTTACCCTGCTCCGGCTTTTACGGGAACGGCTTGGACTGACAGGGGCCAAACCCGGATGCGAGCGGGGAGAGTGCGGCGCCTGTACGGTGCTGTTGGATGGGGAACCGGTGACCTCCTGCCTGGTTCTGGTCCCCCAGGTGGAAGGGCGCAGGGTAGATACCATTGAAGGGTTGTCTGATGGAGATCACCTCCACCCGCTGCAGCAGGCTTTCATAGATGAGAGCGCGGTCCAGTGCGGGTACTGTATCCCGGGGATGATCATATCGGCCAAATCACTTCTGGATAATAATGATTCACCAACCCGCGATGAGATCAAGCGGGCCATCTCCGGGAATATCTGCCGTTGTACCGGATACGTCAAGATTATTCGCGCGGTAGAAGTGGCCGCGGAAAGGATGAGAGAAGATGAAATTTAATTATCAGAGAGTTAATACCGTATCCGAGGCACTGGAAGCACTGAGCGGGAATAATGAGACCCGAAAGATACTGGCCGGCGGAACCGATCTTCTGGTTATGATTCAGGAGCATCTCATATCTCCCGGTGAGCTGCTGGATATCAGCGGGATTGAAGAATTAAAAGAGATCGGAGAAGATGATGGGATGATCCGTCTGGGGGCTCTGGTGACCCACGGCCGGATTGCCGATAGTCCCCTCTTGCGGGAGAAGGCACTGCCCCTGGTGGAGAGCTGCGGTGAAGTTGGTTCTCCCCAGATCCGTAATCTGGGGACAATCGGGGGTAATCTGGTAATGGCCTCCCCCTCCGGTGATTCGATTCCGGCGCTCTATGTACTGGGCGCGGAAGTGATTCTGGCAAGCAATGAGGGGGAGCGCTCGATCCCGATTGAGGAATTTTTAATCGGGGTAAAGAAGAGTGCTATCCGCTCCGATGAACTTCTGGTCGCGGTTATCTTTCCCGGGATGGGCGCCGATGACCGGGGATTCTTCAGGAAACTGGGGCAGCGCAAGGCCCTGGCTATCTCCAAGGTCTCAACCGCCGCGATTGTCTCTCTCCGGGATGGAGTTATAGCATCAGCCCGGATTGCCCTGGGAGCGGTCGCGACCACGGTTATCAGGACCCCCCGCACCGAATCTTTTCTGGTTGGTCAACCGCTTACTCCCGAAGTAATCTCTGAGGCGGCCCGTCTCTGTTCGGAAGAGTCCCGGGCCATCACCGATATCCGCTCCAATGCCGCTTACCGGGACGAGATGGCGGGGTTGCTGCTCTCCCGGGGCCTGGCAGAGATCGCGGAAGAGAACTAAACCGGGGATTGATCCGACCGATCCGACCGATCATAGATCCGACCGATCAGTCCGATCCGACTGATCCGTCCGATTAAATACCGCAATGACAAACCCCAGAGCAGAGCGCCCTGTCTACGCCATCATCCTGGCCGCCGGCGAGTCCCGCCGGTTTGGCCGGAAAAATAAACTCTTCCTCCGCTATGGCAGTGAAACAATCCTGGAAGCATCAGTTAAGCACATCCTCGATTCCCGGGTGGACGGAACCGTCGTGGTGGTGGGGCATCAGGCGGATCGGGTAAAGGACATCCTGAAAAAATATTCCTGCCCCACGGTCATCAACCCAAACTATCGGGAGGGGATGGGAAGCTCGGTTGTCGTAGGAATTGATTATTGGCTGGAAAGGATCGGGCGGAGCCCTACGGCGGGGTTCCTCTTCACGCTCAGCGATCAGCCCTCCATCCCGACAGCGGTAATAGATAAACTGATCGATAAATACCGTGATACCGGGGCGGGTATCGTGGTCCCGGTCTTCAATGGCCGCCGGGGCCATCCCTCGATTCTTAACCAAAAGTACGCTGATGAGATCCGGCAAGCCGCCGGCCGGTGGGGCGCCCGGGAGGTCATCCTTAGTCATCCTGATAAGATCTTAAGCGTCCCGGTTGATGAGGAAGGGGTCATCCGGGATATTGATACTCCGGAGGATTATAAGAATTCGGAGTAATCTTCCGAACAAACTATATTATTTTGTCATCTTTTCTGGTTGACGCGGCAATCCGATGATGATAGCTTCCCCCCTTCATAGATCAAAAAACAAAAAAAATTACCAGCGGTGTTAATTTTAGTGCATCAAGCGATTGTTAGTAGTTTTAATGGCATTGCCACAATAAACTCACGATAATCGTTTTTCAAAACTAAATTAGCGACCAAAGGGAGCTAATTTAATGAAGACATATTCAGCAAAACCAAAAGATATCGAGAGGAAGTGGTATCTGATCGACGCGAAAGATCAGGTACTGGGGCGGATGTCGACCCGGATCGCCGATCTGTTACGGGGAAAGAATAAACCTATATATACCCCCCACATGGATACCGGTGATTTCGTGGTAGTGATCAATGCCGAGAAAGTAATAGTTACGGGCAAGAAGGCGGAGCAGAAGGAGTATCAGAGATATAGTGGATATCCCGGGGGCTTGAAAAAAATTCCATATAAACGGATGATGGAGACTCATCCGGAGAGGATAATCGAGCACGCCGTCCGGGGGATGATCCCGCATAACCGTCTGGGGCGGGCCATGATTAAAAAATTAAAGGTATATGCCGGAACCAATCACCCGCACGAGGCTCAGCAACCGGAAGTATTGTAAATAGATATTATAGATAGAGAAAAAATTAACAGAAGGCGTCAATCTTAGTGTATCTCCACTAAGTTAGCGCCGGAGGCGCTAACTTAAGATGAGTGACAAGATAAAATATTACGCGACCGGGAGACGGAAGACAGCTGTAGCTAAGGTCTGGATCCGTCCCGGGGTAGGAAAATTCAGTATCAATCATCGGCATGACCTGGAGGACTATTTCCATCGGGAACTGCTGGTAAAGATAATAAAGGCGCCCTTGCAGGTGACAGATAACATGGGACAGTTTGATGTCATTGCCCAGGTCTCCGGCGGTGGCAAAGCGGGCCAGGCCGGCGCTCTTTCGCATGGGATCGCCCGGGCTCTGGTTGAGTCTAACGCTGATCTCCGTTCCCCCCTTAAATCAGCCGGTCTTCTGACCCGTGATCCTCGGAAGAAAGAGAGAAAAAAATACGGCCAGGCCGGCGCCCGAAAGAAATTCCAGTTCTCGAAGAGATAAAATCGGATTATCCGATTCTGTCTTTTTGATGAAAAAGTCCCGCAGTTTGCGGGGCTTTTTTTATGTTAAAACCAGATTGTTTTTGATATAAATAGTACAAGAACTTAGCTTCGCAACTTTTTTGCCACTAAGACACTAAGACACAAAGAAAAGATTTAAAGATGCAATAACAACGTTTTTTTATATTTCTTGAGTTTTTCTTAGTGTCTTTGTGCCTTTGTGGCGGATTTATTTATATTCCGAAGCAGTAAAGTATGACTAACGTATTATAAAGGAGTACGATCATGTTGAAGGTAGCGGTAGTCGGAGCGACCGGATATACCGGGTTGGAGTTGCTGAAAAGATTGATATCTCATCCCCGGGTTGAAATTACATCCCTCACGGCTAAAGTCGATAGTACAATCGGGATTCATGAGGTCTTTCCGGAATTGACCGGTCGGCTGGAGATGGACTGTACCAACCTCGATGTGGAGGAGGTATGCGCTAAAGCCGATTTTATCTTTCTGGCGCTTCCCCATACCGTCTCATTGATCTTCGCTCCGATCTTTATCAAAGCCGGCAAGAAGGTGGTGGATCTCAGCGCGGATTACCGGTTTTCCGACACGAAAGTCTATGAAGAGTGGTATGGAGGTAAACATAGCGATCCGGAGGGAGTAGCTCAAGCGGTCTACGGCCTCTGTGAACTCTTTCGGGATCAGATCAAGAAAGCTTCTCTTCTGGCCAATCCTGGCTGCTATCCCACCGGTACGATCCTGGGGAGCTGGCCGGCGCTGAAGGCCGGACTGAGTCCGCGGGGTGAGATAATCGTCGATGCCAAGACCGGAGTAACCGGCGCCGGGCGGAAAGCCAGTCTGGCTCTCCTCTTCCCGGAAGTGAACGAGAATTTCAAGGCCTACAGCCTGGTATCACACAAGCACACTCCTGAGATGGAGGAGGTTCTGACCCGTCTGACCGGCCGACCGATAGGGGTAGAGTTCGCCCCTCATCTTCTCCCGGTCAACCGCGGTATCCTCAGTACAATATATATCCCTTTAGCGGAAGAGACATCCGAGGATGAGATTCTCGATATTTATCGCCGGGAGTATGCCGCGGAGCCGTTTATAACCGTCTATCCGAGAGGAACTCTTCCCCAGCTCCGGGAAGCGGTTGGCACCAATAACTGTCTGATCGGTATCCGGGTTAACCCCCGGACCAGAAACCTGATTGTGGTGAGCGCGATCGACAATCTCTTGAAAGGCGCCGCCGGCCAGGCAGTTCAGAATATGAATATAATGGAAGGTTTTGCGGAGACGGAAGGACTGATTTAGACAGAACGATCTGTGAAAAGGTAAGCAGTAAACAGTAAGCGGTAAGCGGTTGGCCAGTTGCTTTTACCGCTTACTGCTAACCGCTTACCGCTCACTAGCTTTTCACTATCTTTACCAGGACGATTATTATTTATGCGAAAAAACATAAGACAAATTAAGACGCCAGATTTGCCATTAGGCTTCAGAGCGGCCGGGATTGCCTCGGGAATTAAGAAGGACGGCAAGCCGGATATGGCCCTGATCTTCTCCGAAGTAGAGGCGACGGCGGCCGGAGCATTTACCACCAACCGGGTCGCGGCGGCGCCGGTCTGGCTGGATAAGAAAGTTATGGCCGGCGGTAGCTGCCGGGCGGTTATCGTGAACAGCGGCTGCGCCAATGCCTGTACGGGGGTTCAGGGAGAGGCTGACGCTGAAAGAATGGCGCGGTTGACCGCCGAGGGACTGGAGATAGATCCGGGAGAGGTCGTGGTCTGCTCGACCGGGCGGATCGGGAAACTGCTGCCGATGGAAAAGATCGCGGCGGGGATTACCGGGCTGACCGGGATCATCAAGGCTGGCGGCAATGATTCAGCCAGTGATGCTATTATGACCACTGATACTCATCCCAAGCGGTTGTCGGTTGAGTTTGAAATTGGAGGCGTAGTCTGCCGGATCTGGGGGATCGCTAAGGGAGCTGGAATGATCTATCCCCGGATGGAAGTCGCTGCTATGCCCCATGCCACGATGCTGGCTTTCCTGGCTACCGATCTTGGAGTTGGTGCCGAGCTGCTGAGGGGTATGCTCTCGATCAGTCTTTCCCAGTCTTTCAATCGGATCACGGTTGACGGTGATACCAGCACCAATGATTCTGTTATCCTGATGGCTAACGGAGAGTCGAAAGCTGCAATTGAGCCTGGAAGTAACGGCATGGAAGTATTTCAGGCCGCGCTCGATATGGTTACCGGAGAACTGGCCCGAATGATTGCCCGTGACGGAGAAGGCGCGACCAGGCTGATCAGGATTGAAGTCCGGTCCGCCCGAACCGGGGATGATGCGCGGCGGGCCGCCGCCGCGGTTGCCAACTCACTACTCTTCAAGTGCGCCCTATACGGCGCTTCCCCTAATTGGGGGCGTCTTCTCGCCGCCCTGGGTTACTCCGGCGTTTTGATCGAAGAAAAAAAGATCGAAGTTTCTCTAAATGGAATAGCAATTGTTGAAAATGGATTGTTGCTGCAAGTACAGGCTGATATTATTGGAGCAAAGTTACATGAAAAAGAATTGGATTTTGTTATCGAACTTGGATTAGGAGAAGAAAGTGATTTGTATTATACTTGTGACATTTCTCCGGAATACGTGGAGATCAATAAGGAATAATTTATTTTTTTCCGGAGGAAAAAAATAATGAAAAAAGTGATTCAGAAAGCCGCGGTATTGGTTGAGGCGCTTCCATATATCCAGTCATTCCAGAAAAAGGTGGTGGTAGTAAAACTGGGGGGGAGCGCGATGATCTCTCCGGAATGTATCGAGGGAGTTCTGCGGGATGTGGTCTTTATGGAGGCGGTTAAGATGAAGCCGGTATTGGTTCACGGCGGGGGTAACGCGATCAGCCTCCGGATGAAGGAAGCCGGAATTCAGCCCCAATTTATTGATGGACTGCGGGTAACCGATTTGGATGCAATCGGTATTGTGCGGGAGGTGCTCTCCGAGATTAATGGTACTTTAAGCGCGCAGATCCGCGATATGGGCGGAAGGGCGGTGGGGTTAGTTGATAAGTCGGAGTTGGTTATTGAGGCTGGGAAACTTCTTCCCATGTTAGCCGGCAAGTCGGGGGAATCAAAACCGACTGACATCGGGTTTGTCGGAGAAGTCAGACGGATTGATGTGGAGGCTATCCGGAAGATTATCCGACGCGACCGGGTTCCGGTGATTGCTCCTCTAGGTAAAGATGAGAAAGGAAATGTATATAATATCAATGGTGATATGGCCGCCGGGGCGCTCGCGGCGGAACTGAAGGCGGAGAAGCTGGTCTTCCTCACCGATGTGGAAGGGATTATGACCAAATCGGATCACAGACAGATTCTTTCATCATTGAAGAGAGAAGATATTGTCCGCTTGATGGACGAAGGGACGATTGCCGGGGGGATGATCCCCAAGGTGATGGCTGGTCTTCATGCTCTGGAGAACGGGGTCAAAAAGATTCATATCATCGATGGAAGGATCAAGCACTCGCTTCTATTGGAGATATTTACCGACAAAGGAATCGGGACCGAGATTGTTAATTAGGGAATGGGGAGTGGGGAGTAGGGAGTGGGAGGCAAAGCACCGTGCTCGGCAAAAAATGAAATATTCAACCAGTCGCTGCCAAGGTCATGGCGGCCCAGGCGTCGAACTTTCAACATCGAACTTCGAACATCGAATGTCGAATGAGAAAAGCGACTAAGTCTAGGCGAAACAATTAGTGTGAATTAGTGTAATTAGTGGACAGCAAAGCCGCCCCGCCGAGGCGAAGCAATCAGAGTAATCTGTGTAATCCGTGGACAAAAAAAGGTAAGGAATAAAACGATGAGCAAGACGGCAGACTACATTAAAGAATATGATAAATATGTCTTGGGGACCTATACCCGCAATCCCATAGTGATTGAACGGGGAGAAGGGTCGTGGGTCTGGGACGCGGAAGGGAAGAAGTACCTGGATTTCTTTCCCGGCTGGGGGGTAAGCAGTCTGGGGCATTGTCATCCGGCCGTGGTTAAGGCGGTAAAAGAACAGGTTGGCCGTATTCTTCACATGCCGAATAATTTCTATAATGAATGGCAGGGACGCCTCGCCCGTAAGATCGTGGAGAAGGCATTTTCCGGGAAAGTATTTTTTGGCAACTCCGGAGCGGAAGCCAATGAGGGAGCGCTCAAATTGGCCCGGAGATTCGGCGAACCCGAAGGCCGGTTCGAGATCATCACAATGAATGCCTCCTTTCACGGACGATCTCTGGCTACCATTACCGCCACCGGTCAGGAGAAATACCACTCCGGGTTTGGTCCTCTCATCCCCGGCTTTAAGTATGTTCCGTTCAACGATCTCTCCGGTTTGAAGAATGCGATCACCGACAAGACAACGGCAATTATGCTGGAGCTGGTCCAGGGGGAGGGCGGCGTAAATGTGGCCCGGCCGGATTATGTTCAGGCTATCCGGGAGATCTGCGATGAGAAACGGATCCTGATGATTGTCGATGAAGTGCAGACCGGTATGGGAAGAACCGGAGAGTACTTTGTTTTTCAGACCTATGGGATTGAACCGGATGTTATGACCCTGGCCAAAGCGCTGGGAGGCGGCCTGCCGATCGGCGCGTTTGTAGTTAAAGATGAATTTGCCGGATATCTTCCTCCCGGAACTCATGCCTCGACCTTCGGGGGGAGTCCGATAGTCTGTGCGGCTTCTCTGGCGGTATTCCAGGTGATGGAAGAGGGAAAGATTCTGGATAATGTTGGAGAGATGGGTGATTATCTTCTGGAAGAGCTTCTCCGCCTTAAAGCGGAGTTTCCGATAATAAAGGAAGTCCGCGGGATTGGTTTGATGCTGGGTATAGAACTGGACCGGGAAGGAAAACCGATTGTGGATAGCTGCCTGGATAAAGGGCTGATGGTTAACTGTACCGCCGGAAACATCCTGAGAGTAATGCCGGCCTGTAATATTAATAGAGATGAAATAAAGCATGCTATTATGATTCTGCGCGGGGTTTTGCGTGAGAATGGAGACTGAAGGGAAATCAGTAATCAGTGATCGGTAATCAGTTGGCCCGGTGCCCGGTTGCCTGGTTAGGTTACTGATAACTGATTACCGTTTACTGATTACTTTTTTTAAATTACCGATTACTGTTCAAGAAGGAGTAAACTGATGAGCAAAGTAGTACTGGCGTATTCCGGGGGTCTTGATACCTCCATCATTTTGAAATGGCTCCAGACCGAGAAAGGGCTGGATGTAGTGGCTTTCATTGCCGACGTGGGGCAGGCGGAAGAAGTTGAGGAAGCCGCCCTGAAAGCGGAGAAGACCGGAGCGGTCGCGGTTTATGTGGAGGATCTTCAGGAAGAATTTGTCCGTGATTTTGTCTTCCCGGCCATCCAGGCCAACGCGGTCTATGAGGGGACCTATCTGCTGGGGACCGCCCTGGCCCGGCCCCTGATCGCGAAAAAGATGATTGAGATCGCGGCAAAAGAGGGGGCGGAATATGTCTCCCACGGCGCGACCGGGAAGGGGAATGACCAGGTGCGATTTGAGATCAGCGCGATCGCGCTCAATCCCGATATCAAGATCATCGCCCCCTGGCGGGAGTGGAGTTACAGATCACGGAGCGATCTGATGGCTTATGCCCGGGAACATGGGATTGAGATCCCGGTAACCAAAGAGAAGCCGTACAGCAGCGACCGCAATCTCCTCCATATCAGTTTTGAGGGCGGTATCCTGGAAGATCCCTGGACCGCGCCGCCCGACGATATGTTTCTTCTCAGTCTATCTCCTCAGGCGGCTCCGGATCGGACCACCACTATCGAGATTGAATTTAAGGGGGGGATCCCGATCGCGGTGGATGGAGAAGAGCTTTCTCCCGCCGCTCTGCTGGCCCGTGTGAACAAGCTGGGTGGGGAGAATGGAATTGGACGCCTTGATATCGTTGAGAACCGATATGTGGGGATGAAGAGCCGGGGTGTCTATGAGACACCGGGCGGGACCATTCTCCATGTCGCTCACCGGGCACTGGAGACGATCACCCTTGACCGGGAAGTCCTTCACTTCAAGGATTCATTGATTACCAAGTACTCGGAGCTGGTCTATAACGGTTTCTGGTTCTCCCCGGAGATGGATCTCCTGAAAAAGACCATCTCAGAGAGCCAGAAATATGTGAACGGTACGGTTCGGTTGGAACTCTATAAAGGCAACTGCATGGTAACCGGAAGAAAGTCCCCGAACTCCCTCTACGATCCGGAGATGGTGACCTTCGAGGAAGACGATGTCTACCAGCAGAGCGATGCCACCGGATTTATCCGGTTGAATGCTCTACGATTAAAGATTGGAGCTAAACTAAGAAAGAAGTTATAAGTGCCTGATGGGGAAAAGTTGTAAGTGCCTAAAGTGCGCTAAAGTGCCTAAAGTTGTTGCCTTCGCATAGGTGCATTGGTGAGCTTTCAGTGAACCAGCTACTCCGTGTTCATAGCGGGGTGCTGTAGCCGCGGTCGCTGACCGCGGGAGGCAATGCCGAGAGCACCGAGGCGAAGGCGACAACTTTAGGCACTTAAGCGCACTTTAGGCACTTATTACATAGGAGGAATATGATGGCTGGCAAGCTCTGGGGAGGAAGGTTCCGGAAGAAGACCGATGAACTGATGGAAGATTTCAGCTCTTCTCTACCTTTCGATTGGCGTCTCTACCGGGCGGATATTAAAGCCGGTATCGCCCATGCCAGGATCCTGCGTGAAGGAGGATATCTTACCGCCGGAGAGAGGGACCGGATCATCCGGGCGTTGCAAGAGATCGAGAAGGAGATCGCGGCGGGGAAGCTTGATCTCAACTCCGGATATGAGGATATCCATAGTCTAATCCTGGCGATGCTCTCAGAGAAGACCGGAGTTCTGGGTGAAAAACTCCATGCCGGGCGATCCCGCAACGATCTGGTGGTTCTGGATACCCGGATCTATCTCAAAGAAGAGATCAATGGTCTGATTGAGCTAATCCGGGGATTACAGTCCGCCCTGGTGGAGAAGGGGATAGAGTACCGGGATCTGATCATGCCGGGATATACTCATCTCCAGCACGCCCAATCGGTTCTGGTGCCGCACCATCTCCTGGCTTATGTCGAGATGCTGGCTCGCGACCGGTCCAGATTGGAAGATGCCCGGAAGCGGATGGATATTCTCCCGGCCGGCTCCGCGGCGATGGGCGGGAGTAACTTGAAGCTCGACCAGAAGCTATTGGCGAAACTGCTCGAATTCAAGGGTCTTGCCTCCAATAGTCTGGACGCGGTAGGAGATCGGGATTTCATCGTGGAGACCATCTCCGCCCTGGCGCTGATCGGGATGCACATCTCCCGGTTGGCCGGGGAACTGGTCCTCTGGTCTACTTTCGAGTTCAATTTTGTCGAGTTTGACGAGGCATATTCGACCGGGAGCAGCTTCCTCCCGCAGAAAAAGAACCCCGATCCGGCTGAACTGGTCCGGGGTAAGGCCGGCCGGCTCTATGGGAACCTGCTCTCCGTCCTGGTTGCTTTGAAAGGATTGCCTCTGGCCTACAACCGTGATCTCCAGGAAGATAAGGAACCGCTCTTTGATTCACTCGATACCGTCCGGGATTCTCTGGCAATTATGGCCGGAGTTATCGGAACAATAAAATTTAATGCCGGCCCTCTCCAAGCCTCCGCCGAGAAGGGTTTTTCCTCCGCCCCGGATCTGGCGGAATATCTAGTAGATAAGGGGGTTCCCTTCCATCAGGCTCATCGGCGGGTGGGAGAGCTGGTTGCCTGGGCGATAAAAAATGGAAAGAGCCCGGAGGATATTACTCTGGATGATCTGAGGAAGTTTTCGCCCGCCTTTGACGGGCCGGCCCTGAAGCTGATGACCCCTCTGGCGTCGATCAAAGCAAAAAAGACCATAGGAAGCACCGCCCCGGCTCTGGTGAGACACCAGTTGAACCGGTGGAGGAAGAAGCTGGGGGGATAAAGACCGAACGTTCAACTCTCAACTTTCAACTTTCAAAGGCACAGGCTGGCATAGAGCAACAGTCCGATCAGTCGGGTCCGACCGATCCGTCCGATTAATTCTTAGCTCAAGCTGAGATAATATTTCATGACTATTCGGTTAACTCAGTAAATATCTTATGCTATAGTAAGGAGATATGAAAAATGGATCTCCGTAATGCCTCAAAAACAACACTTACCATATATACAAATGGGTTTACTGGAATTCCACG
>CAKZYZ010000334.1 GCA_937885075.1 uncultured bacterium
GATTCGTCGCGCATTCGTTGTGGCCGGGGAGTAGGCGAGGTCGGTGAGGGTTGAAGGAATGGGAGGGGGAGAGGCGTGGTCGAAGCCCCGGGCTCTGGTGGCGTGGTATCATCCCGCATTGCTGGAACCGATATTCAGCATCTCCCCCTCGGATTACTACCATCTGGCCGGGCTTTATGAGAGCCTGGGCTTGACGGCGCGGGCGGCTCAACTCTTTGAATTTGATTTTGAGCTGGGGGAATCCACTCTGGACCGGGCCCGGCAGGCGATTCTCTCCTGTGCCGGTCTCGGAGCCTGGAAGGAGGTGGAACGGATCGCTGACCGCTCTGCTTCTCCTGATTTTCCGGAAGGGTATTACTGGAGGGGAAGGGGATTGATGAAGCTGGGGCACGAGGCGGAAGGGCTCTCCGCCCTCCGCCGGGCCGCTGATCTGCTTCCGGAAGACGCAGATCTTCAATTCCGGATGGGAGAGGCATCTGAAAATATGGGGGACACCGCCGCGGCGGAAACATATTTTCGCCAGGCGGTTAAACTTTCTCCCCTGCATCAGGCTGCATGGAATAATCTGTCCGGTCTTTATCGAATTCCGGGGCAAAAGAACGAGGTGAATCCCGCGGCGACTAGAGCGGACGATCTGCTGCCCCCGCTCCGCGCCCGGGCGCGTTTTGGGAATGAGATAATCCTTCTGGGAAGCAGCCTTATCCCCCCGGTTATTCACGGGGAGGATGAGTTTGGCCTTACCCTGTATTATCGCTCTCTTCCCGGCCGAGACCGTGAGATCCGCCCGTTGATCAGGCTGAGATCGACCCGCTCCGGAAAGTCAGTCCTCCTGGCACCGATTCCTCTGCCGGGGTCGCCGGGGGAGGAATATCTGGTGGCTCCAATCAAAATTCGGGTGCCCCGAGATATTTGGCCCGGGGAGACTGAACTGTCGATCGGGTTTCTCGATCCGGAAGGAGAACCCCTGAGGATATTTGGAGAGCGCGGCTATGAACTTCCGCTCGCTACTGCCACTGTCCGGCCCCGTCTCTTCCGGAATGATTCAGAATATCGCCTAGATCGGAAGAGCGTCGTGTAGGGAAAGAGGGTAGATCTCGGTGGTCGCCGGATCATTAAAAAAAAAAAATAACTACACATACCATTTTCGTCTATCTAATCGCAACCATAACATCCTCAAC
>CAKZYZ010000335.1 GCA_937885075.1 uncultured bacterium
CCGGGAGAGGAATGGATCCGAATCCTTACCCCACTCAACACCCTGAATGCGGATAATATCAAGCCGGAGATGAGGAAAGTATCTCCGAACTGATTCCGATTTTCCGAAAAGAAGTATCCCGGCAACGGTCAGATGTTCGCAATCCTTGGAGAGAAGACTATAAGCTTGCAATAACTCCCGATCGTCCAATAGATACTCTCGGGAACCTTCTTTCTGAAGTTTGAGAAGATTCCTAAAAGCAATCATTGCTCTTGGATCAATATCCTCTAAATCTGTATCTTCTAAAATATGCGCGTCCGGAGAATTCAACTGTGCCCGGTAAAATCTCTGAAGATCCCGATCGGTCAGTTTACAATCCGCCGATCCCACCCGCTTAAATCCCCCCTTCATCGGACCTTTCTTCTTCAAATATATCGGCTTTTCGTAGGACAGGGCTTCACCTACTTCAATGGATATGAAATATCTCCCGTCTTCCGCCAGTATCTCCGGCCGGATCATAGGGCAGAAATTAAATTTCTCACTAATAGCCGAAGCCAGATCGTCCACCAGCTTTTGAGGATTTGTTACGCCTTGCTTAAAATATTTTCTCTTTTCCTCTTTAACACCTAAGACAATCATCCCTCCCCTGGTATTAGCAAAGGCCGAGATTGTCTCCCAGATACTCTGGGGGAGACCGCCTTTCGCCGCCTTATACTCAATCCGGTCGGTCTCATATTTTTTTAGAGATAGTCCTGCTATTTTCATTTTATCTCTTTTTTTTAAACTTTTAGAATCAATTGGTTTTCCTGTGGGAGGGCTTTCCAAGCCCGATATTTTTTCGTCTGACGATTAGCCTTTTTCATCTGACGATTATCGGATAATTAAATCTTGAGCACTTAACGATTCCGTCGAATTACTTAACGATTACTTTACGATTAGAGCATGTTGATTAAACCGTCCGAAATTCAATCTCGTGGTCCCGCATCTCAAGGACCGTATTGGTCTTGAGTTGGTCGTTCCCGCCAAAGGCGTTGTCCAGACAGATGACTTGCCGCGGCTTTAAGCCCATCACCCCCGTAACTCCCCGGCGGTCGCCGGCTCTTCTTTAGTATTGCTTCTTTCTTCATATACCGCTTCATATCCTGAAAATGAATTTATCCTCATATACAACAGTCGGAGAAGTGCGCGTTTTATTCCCAAAAAAATAAAATAATTTGGAATTTTTTATTTGGTAAGGCAATCAGAATAAGTGGGGTATTTCTAAAAACCAAAGGGATCATAGAGCGCGGGCGAATCGATTGGATTAAAGAAAGAGAAGGGTATGCCAGGAATTAGATAAACATTTGTAGTTTGACGTCTTTTGTTTAATAAGGATGATTCCCGGCAGGCAGAGTGGGCCATTTTACTCCGGAATGTGCGGCTACTTTGCTCCTGAATATGCAACCATAATCTATCTCCCCCTTAGTCCCGGAGTGTGGTGGGGAGTACCCCCTTCAAAATAAGTTAACAACTTAACAACGTCCCCTAAATAAGGATTTGTCTATGAATTTCTGCTGATTCTGTACGGGGGGTGGTTATAACTTGTTGATCTTTTTGATATTCCGTCATAGTGGTGCCGTGGGCACCACTTTTGATTAAAGCAAATAGGTATATCCTAGCCCGAGTTCCACCCTTTCCCAACGGTTGGAATGGCTGGCTTTGAAAGCATTCCGGTATCAACTCCTGGCTGCTCTCTGATCAAATGGAACCCCGGATTCACTGTCCACTTTGCTCTGGAATGCGCAGGGTGGCGGAGGGGATCTAAGTTATACAGGGGGGAGAGTCCCCGCTAAAGTCAAAAGTCAAGCCTGGCCGCCATAGCTTTAGCGACGGAGGGTCTGACCCCAAGATTTATGAAGACGGGATTGCCGGCTACTTTGGTCCGGATTACCGGGCTGCTTTCACCGGAATATGCATTCAGCAGCCTTTGAACTTGCCTGGTGACTTGGTCGGTGACTTCGGGGGTAACTTCGGGGATAACTTCGGGGCGACTTCAGTGGTGACTTCCGGGGTAGCAGGCAAAAAAATCGGCAGTAAGATTACATACACGGATATTTTTCTTTACCGGAATTGCCAAATACTTTAACCGGAAATATGAGAAAATAGACTTAATCCGGGGATAAGAATTCCCTTTGTTTGTTTATTGTTTTTTCTTGCCCTCTTCGCCAAGCAAGACATTCTGCGCATCGTCACTTATACCAATAAGTTCCAAAGTCGGGTGGTCAAGGCGACCAGCGATAGGCGCCATTCCCTATTGTTTCTATTGATAAAACTCTACCCTTTTAACCCCTGCCCGTAGGCCAATATCCGCCCTTCCGCAGAATTCCACTTCCCCCAATTCACGGAGTTGCTGAAGCCAGCGCTCCGGCGTTTTTGGGGGGGACATCCAACCCTATTGATAATTCCGGAGTGCGTTTGCCGGGTTTATGCCGAATGAACTGATCCAGTTGTTTTATTCCCTCACTTACTCCCTCATGTGAGGGAGTAACACCATCTTCAACAATGGATTCATGCTAGGCATTATTTTGCCCTGTAGATCGCATGGCCGGATTTGGCCGGATTCATATAATCCATTGCTCGAATATTGTAAGACGAATATCCGCAATTGATTACAGCGTAGATGTAGAATCTCATCTCAAGTGATTCGATCTTAAAATGTTGTTTGTTCAGGTCCGACCGGATTTGGCCGGAGTTGTCCAGAGGTCTTTCATCGCTATACCTTGATCGGTTTGCAAACAGTATTTGCTCGAAGGCGGTTTATTCCCCTGGAAATCATTATATTATGGCTAATCTAAACAGTTTAGATTTAATCTAAACAAGTTGAGATTTTCTCTAACTCTTTTTTATATAACGTCTTGAGCGGCCTTTCCCCCGTGCGATTAGAAATCCATCCTGCTGAGCAAAGCGGGTCAGATAACGACCGGCAAGAGTCCTGGCGGAATCGGATTCTCCCAGTTGCAGCAGAGCCCGACACTCCCTGTTGGTGATACTGCCATGCTGACTTACAAACTCTCTGATCATCTCCCGATATCGTAGAGGATCGATACCCTTGATTCGCGTGTAAGCTGCTTTGCCGATCAGATCCGCGGCAACCGCTCGCTGGAGATGATAAGTAACGCCCGTTTTTTTGCCCCGCCGTTCGATCAGTGAGTAAGGCGCCATACAGTACCGCTCCAGGATATCACGGGCGGGATCTGGACTGACTTGCAACAGATCAGCCGCCACCTGAGTGTCGAGATGAGCGTGCTCGCGGAGATAGGACAAAAGCAAGAGACCATCCAATCCCACATCGCGGCCGTCCTTCTGCCATTGGGCCACGAGCTTCGCCATGCGTTCGTCGAATGTGCCGTCAAACAGGCGCAGCACCACGGTAAAACCATCAGTATCATATCGAGGAATCCGTTTGCCGAATGACAGCAGCGGGATAAATATTCGGCGACGGCCGATACCGGCTGTTTCCACAAGGCCCAGTTTCTGGAACATCTCGGCAAGGGCCGGGTTGCGCGTGACGGCCTCATGCCTCAGGATGTTCCGCGGGGTCACGCCGCCGACGAATCCTCCTGGGTTGGAGAGTACCATTTCCCGCGCGGTATGACGCACAAGCACTTTGCCGGTCTGCGCGTAGTCACGGTGGGTCACGGCGTTCAGGAACGCTTCACGGACCACATCGACCGGAAAAGCCGGAATGCGTAATTTAAAGAGCCCTACGGAGACTTCGCGCTCGGGATTGATGGGGCCGGTCAATATCTCTGTGATCCGTTCCAGAATGTGGAGCAGGCTTGAGCGAAAGAAATCATTACGGGCAAGCTGAGTATCAGAGACCTCGTATGTGTATTGCACGAGGTGCTGCGGGACCAGAGATTCCAACTGATCTGCTCGGCCCAGCAACAGTAACCCGGCCCGTGTAACCTGGCCCCGGTCCACCGCCTTAATCGCCATTAAGAATTCCAAATCCGGGAGTTCCGCCAGACCTGATTTGGGATTGAATGCCCGCGCGACATTCTTCGCCCGGGCAATCTCAATCGGATCCAGAGTCCCTGGAGTGACGCTCTCGGCGGGCATTGCGGTCCAGTCCAGGAAGCCCTGTGAAACTCGTGAGCGCTGGGACTCAATCGGATCTACAGGCATACAGCTCTTCCCAACCCGCCGCTTGAACATACCGCCCACGGTGCCATAGAGTGGCGCTGTTCCCTTCGGAACCCGCACGATCAGCAACATCCCCTCGGGCACTGGTAATTCCTCCACAACAATGCCGTCGAGACGAGGCCGAATGTTGTCGTAGAGATGGGAGCGCCACATCTGCAGATTATATCTACGACATCCCGTTACAGCCATGGAACGCCCCGGGGTGCGATCCTTAACACCGAAAACCACAACACCACCATCATGATTGGCAAAACAGACAGTAATCTCCAGGGCAATCGTCATATTTTCTTTGATATCCTTCAGCCAAGGCTTGAATTCAAGCACATCGCTTTCCAGATCATCTGCCACCTGCCAGTCCAGCCCCTCCAGCAAGGTTAGAATCTCATCATTTGATGGTATTTTCATTTGAACGAATCTCTCAGTATGGCATTCAATACATCAACCTTCGATTCCCCTTTCTGCTGCGGCGCCAATGAGAATCGTACCACCTTTTGTATTAGCGAATGCTGAAACGGTTTCAACAGTTTCCTTGTCGAAATTTTCTTTAAACTCCACCGTTTCGGATTCACCTGAGTGGATTAATTTTGATATTGCCTCTTTCTTCATATCATGAAAATTAACTTAGCTTCATATACAACAGTCGGAGAAGTGCACATTTTATTCCCGAAAAATTGGAAAATTACATATTTTTTAATTTCGTTGGAGGATAATTCCCGGCGGTTTAACGGAATAGCCGGCCCAGGAAACCCTCTCCCTCGGGGAGAGGGTGCCCCCCGACAAATCTGTCGGGGGGAGGGTGAGGGGATTCCCGGCGGGCAGAGTAGTCCATTTTATTCCGGAATGGGTGGCTACTTTGCTCCGGAATATGCAACCAAAATCTATCTTCCCCCATAGTCCAACAGTGCGGTGGGGAGTACCCCCTTCACAATAAGTTAACAACTTAACACCGTCCCCTAAATTAATTTGTCTATGAATTTTTGGTGGTTTTGGGCGCGGGGTGGTTATAACTTGTTGATCTTTTTGATATTCCGTCAAAGTGGTATATTATAGACCGAGTTCCACCCTTTCCCAGCGGTCGGAATGGCTGGCTTTGAAAGCAGCCCGGCATGACCTCCTGGCTACTCTATCACCAAAATTGAACCCCGGAATCACGGCCCACTTTACTCCGGAATTGGTGGCTACTTTGTGCCGGAATGCGCAGGGTGGCTGAGGGGATCTAAGTTCTACAGGGGAGAGAGTCCCCGCTAAAGTCAAAAGTCAAGCCTGGCCGCCATAGCTTTAGCGACGGAGGGTCTGACCCCAAAATTTATGAAGACGGGATTGCCGGCTACTTTGGTCCGGATTACCGGGCTGCTTTCACCGGAATATGCATTCGGCAGCCTTTGAACTTAACCGGTGACTTGGTCGGTGACTTCTGGGGGGCGACTTCCGGGGTAGCAGGCAAAACAATCGGCAGTAAGATTACATACACGGGTATTTTTCTTTACCGGAATTGATGAGGAAGTTTATCCGAAGAAACTCTGGTGATATATTTGCTCTGTCCCCCATGTTCCTGCAACAAAAACCCGGCCTTAGAGGTCCAGTTTTTCCCCTAAAACTGGACCGCTAAGCTCCCTATGAGCCATAAAATACACTTAACTTGCTCATCTATAGGTGGTTACGCAGGTCCGACCCCGCCGACCTAATCCACGAGATTACTTCAATAAAAAGCTGTAAGTTGCGAAGTTACCTCTGGGGCACTAAAGGGGCATAACGGGCATAGGTTTATACATGGGAGTCGTATTAATATTTTGCACAAAAAATCATGAGAAAAGAAGACCAAATCCGAGAGATTCCCGAAGAAGACGAGGAGTTATCTCCTGAGTTCAAAAGGGAACTAAAGAGAAGACTGGCCGACGCTGACAATCCGGTGCGCTATGTTGTTTTCTCTGACATCACCGGTGATGGGAAGTGGCGGTTCTGGCTGGATGTCTCAACGGATTGTTACGGCATGTCAATCGACCAGGCGACTCTCTTCAAGCGAGAGCACGTGGCCCGAGCCGTTGCTATGGCATATTCAGGAAAAAGAAAGAACGATCTCCTTATTGCCAAGATCACAACGAGGAATGACAAGCGAAAAGTACTCAGGTATGACAAGCCATAGCACCGTTCAATAGTGAAATATTTTCCCGGAATCGGATGGTTGTGATAAGACTTAGTATTTATGGTGTGGCCCTGATTTTTTCTTTCTCGCTTTCGCGCGAAAGCGAGAAAGTTATTTAATCCAGTCCCACATTCTCCATGATGACTCCCGCAATTATGCCATTGCAAGGCTACAGCACATAATTTATGTACAGGAATCGAGAGACTGTAAAAATTAGTTGACGAAATCACCATTCCCGCTGCGGGAATGGCGATTTCGTCAGGTAATTAAATTATCGGTATCTCTTTAACAGAGAAGGCATAGAAAATATTGCTATAATTTCCCCGCTCGCGGGGTGCTAAATCCTCGCATTTTCGCGTATTAAATTGCGTGTTGCTTATTCACCCAAACCGAGAAAATTAGTTTTCGATTTAACTTCCCCCGATCGTAATTTTTCTTTCTCCGGCACCTCCGCGTGGGAGAATTTTATTCCAACTCCCATTTCCAACTCATTACAACTCATTTATCCTTTTCTCTTTAGCCGGCTTTTCCAAAATCTGCAAGGACTTAGGGGCTGCTTTAAAAAAAGATGGACAAAAAAATTAAATAAACTGTCCCCGGAATTCTAATTATCCTCATGCTAATAGTCGGAGAAGTGGGCGTTTTATTCCGGAAAAATAATAAAAATTCGCGGATTTTTTTCAAGTCAGGGAGACGATCAACAAGATTACTTCAATACAAATCAGTAAGTTGCGAAATTACCTCCGTCCCCTAATACTTTGGTGCCCCCGCAAAAGAGCAAAGGGTAGACTTGACCCCTATTTATAAGCAGCGATGTGAAATGTGTTGTGATATTGTGGAGATGGTGTATTGTAAAGGGTGTATGCTATTCTATTCCGGCAACGAGAACAAATCGGAGGAGATGGGAGGAGATACTACGCTCAATTCCGTGTGGGCTTTGAAGCCATCCGGCAGCTTATGGAACCACCCGAGCCGGAGCCCGAGCCACCCCGCCGACGAATCGGATTTTAGGTGAGGGCGAAAAAGAAGAAATACCGCAGCCACAAAATCGCCGGCAAGAAAGGGTAATCTTAATTAAGCCGGAGCAGACGGGTGAGAGTAATTTTTCAATACTCCAACACTCCAGTACGCCCTGGGAATCAGAATCAAGCGCATAAAAAAGAAAATATAGAAGGACAAGAAGCTAGATCGGGGAGGCAATCAGGGCTATCAAAGGGTTATTAGTCCCTTGTCGAAGTTTTATTTTGGGCACTTCTCAGGCCATTTTCGTGCTTATCTGTCAATAATCGAGGTTTGACCCTGCGCCCTTAAAAGGGGGGACCACCAGATATCAGGCGCTCCCGGTTCATTGACGTGATCCCCGATACCAACGCAGAAAAAGTATTCCATCCGGCATAATCGCAAAAAAGAAGGTGTGAAGGTCGCTAACACGTGTAAGGCCTCCGGGTATCAATAAAGAAAAATCGACAAAATCCTTCTGTTCCGGAAAATAGTAATCCACGCTTTTTTATTTCCGGGAACATCAAAAAAGTAGCAACTGTCCCGGTTTGTCCCGCAAAGTTCTGAGGCTGAGAAAGGGAGACGGGAAAACCAGATTTAAGATCGGAGATCACCACCCGGGCTTCCCTGAATTTATCGGGGCTTGGCGGGGTGGAACCATGATTGTAAACTAACATGAAAATTTCCTCCTCCCATATTCCCCCCGCACTCCGTGTGGGGAGAGCAAGATAGGGGAGATATTTTCCGGCCTAATCGCCAGGCAAGCTCGGCATTAGATTGATTCTGCTCAGCACACCGTTAGCTTTTTAAGAAAGGTATTAACATGAAAAATTGGAAACTGACCGCAAGTGGAATTGGACTTATTATCGGGGTACTTGGAGCTGTAGCAACCTTCTACCAAGTTTTTGGAGCACGTCTCATTTGGGCCGTGTTCGCCATTCTGGGTATATGTATTTTCTTCTGGTCCCTTGCAGCGATACTTCGCGATATAGGTTCTGTGGTAGCAACCTTCGGCAGTCGATGGCGCCTTATACACGGTCAATTGATGATTGGTAATACTATCAATGTAGCTCTCAGAGCGAAAACTATCCAGAGAATACTCACCACATTTGAGGATGCTCTAAGCGATATGCCGCGTTTCAGAAATATCTTGCGCACTGCTGGGGAAGCGGTTGGGAAAGAATTTGCTGGTGATTTGAGGGCAGAACTTCTCCAGCGGAGAGTTGATTCAATCGTCGAGGCCGGGCGAACAGAAAGGATTATTAAAGAGAAACTCAAACTTTGGTGCAAATATGATTCGAGTACTGGTATGGGGGTCTTTACTATTGAGAATCTGAACTACCGACATAATAGAATCGATGGTGTTGTTACTCTCCGAAATAGCTTCCTTTCTTTCGACAGACATACGACCAAACCCACATGCTCTTTCATTGAAGGATACATAACAGGAATTTTCCATCAGCTCCTTGGAATATCTGTTGAGGTAAGAGAGACGCGTTGCAATTCCATGATAGGTGACGGAGTTTGCGAGTTTGCAATATCAAGTAAGGATGATGAGAAAAAGCTAACAAAAACCCAACGCTCCAACTGACTGAAAACCGCAACGTGGTTTTCAGCGGTTGAGCTTTATGTTAGTCCAATATTAAATGGAGGTGCGGGTTGAAATTGCCAAACTGGTTCAAGGTTCTTTGGTGGCTTATTATCCTTATTACTTTAACTACATTGCTCTTGATACGGTACCCTGACCTTAAATCGGGCAATACGTCCACTTTGGATGTTATAGCATTCGTAATCTGGGTTGCTTTATTGCTTGCCCCTATTTTTCAAGAAGTTAATCTTTTTGGAGTTAAACTTAAACAGGAAATTAAATCTTTAAAAGAAGATGTTCGGCATCAGATTACAAATCTTCAAACAGAAGTTCGCGCTAGTATTCAAGCAAACTTGAGTCAACAAGTCACCCTTGCTTACCCAACTCCTCCACCAGATTCACAATTACCTGAATTAAAAGAGAAGATACGTACTGCAGTACAAGAAGAGATGAGTTTACTTGGCCTTAAACTTTCTACAACAGAAGAAATGCCATCTGAAGAAGTACCGCATGATATTAAATCAGTTATTCTTGCTCGATATAAAATTGAAAAAGAATTACGTCGTATTTGGTCTGCCCATTTTGACTTGAATGAGGTCCAAAGACCCCCTTCTATAAAACGCATGTCGAGTGATTTAAATGTTGCTAGAATCATTACGCCAAGGTTATCACTTGGAATTCCGGCATTTTATTCTATATGTTCTCCCGCTGTTCACGGGGAAGAAGTTACCCCAATGCAAATGGTCGTAGTAAAAGAGGTTGCTCCTTCCTTAATTAATATTTTGAAAAACATTGAGTGAACTTGAACTAACCCTTATAAGGCCTCCGTGGGCCAATGAAGAAAAATTGGCAAAATCCTCCTGTCGCGGGAAAATTATAATCCACAATATTATATTTCCGGGCGTCTTGTATTAAGCATTCTGAGGGAAGCTCAAGCAAAGACGAAGAAATATATATAATTGAAGAAAAGCTGTCAAAGCATCTGGAACACTTCAACGCATACCAAGTCGCTGAACAGCAAGCTGCTAAACTCATAATAGATTGTTTTCTCGTAGAGTTTGTAGAGTGTAGCACAGGTTTACTGCTTATAGATTTAGGCTCTGCGTCAGGTGGCTGGCGCACTTAGGACAAACTTATATGGAGGCCCGAAATCAAGTGCCTAAGATAGGGAAACAGGACGTATTCGAACGAAAGTACATGAAGCGGTTTGAGGAAATTATCACTCCTCATGGGATTCTGTTGAGATATGAGATTGACCGAGCTGCTGTGGACTTGGGGCTACAGCTGACAAGTCCGCTTTCCTCAGGCGGGAGCACTGTGACCGACCAGATCGGAAGAGCGTCGTGTAGGGAAAGAGTGTAGATCTCGGTGGTCGCCGTATCATTAAAAAAAAAAAAACACTACCCCCACCCC
>CAKZYZ010000336.1 GCA_937885075.1 uncultured bacterium
CCACGAAGGTCACGAAGAACACGAAGAAAAACAAAGAAAACTATGGAATTTTCCTTTGTTTCTTCAAATTCCTTCGTGAACTTCGTGTTCTTCGTGGTTTAAAAGGCTTTTCGAGTAAGGTCTAGCTCCACAACTTTTTTGCCACAAAGACACTAAGACACAAAGAAAAGAATTAAAGGTTCAATGACTATGTATCTTCATATTTTCTGAGCTTTCTTAGTGTCTTTGTGCCTTTGTGGCGATATTTATTGTCCCGAGACTTAATATTAAAAAACTCGGGATACCGAAGTATTTCGGGAAGATTCCGAAACAGTGAATCAGGAGGAACTGATCCTCTCCACCTGATCCAGATTGTTGACCAGCAATGCTTCAAACTCTTCTTTGGGTTCACGCTTCCCATCCACCAGTCGATAGGTCTTGATCCGGACGTGATTACCGGCAGCCTTAAACCGGTTTCCTTCCCGCCAGTCTCCCCGTTCTCCTCCATGATAGAGGATGAGTCGGGTGATATCCGGATTGTCCTTCCCGTCCAGTCTGGGCTCTCCCACAATTAACACGGTGGGGTTGAAGGCGTTATGGGTATCGTCTATAACCTGTCCGCTGAGCTCCGCCGGGCCGAGGTCTTCACAGTCAAAGTTGCGGAGCGGCGCCTCTTCCGGATCGATATAGGAGAAGAAGGGGCAGATCATGAACTTATGCTCCCCCGCCCAATCCCAGAAACGGATCGGCCAGTACTTGCCAAATTCGAAGACCTTCCTCTTATCTTCGGTATCGGTCAGATGCTGCATGAACTTCACCATCCGCTTGACCTCTTTGGCTGTGGCGTAGATGACGTAGTCTACATCATGGGGGCTGGCGTATGTCCCCAGGGATAACGACCCGGAGATCCCGATCTGATCGACCTCAATATTTAGGAGTTCGGCGGTATGTTCGGTCACGATCCGGATATTGTCGGCCGACTCCTCTTCATCTGACTTTTCCATTATTGCTTTCAGGGAATGCCGGGTGGGGAAAGAACCGATCAGGTCCGTTACCGGGACCAACGATTTGTACCGCCCGTAGATCGGTCTGACCACGTCCTTCTGGGTCGGATCAACCTCTTTATATCTCTCCAGCTGGAGCGGATAGAACTTATCCAGGGGCTGGTTGTTCATAATCTCCTTGGTAATATTCTCGTAAAGCTGGCCGAAGATATCTTTCCGGGAATAATCAGGACCGGGAGATTCGTAGTTCCATGGGACAAAGACGATATGGGAGAGGATACTCCGCTCCTCCCGAGGTTTTTCGAACTGGTGATAATATCCCTCGGAGAAGACCATAGTTCCATCATTTCTCAAAAAGTAAGTAGCATCCCGAAAGTCCATGCTCTCATCCACCGGTTCTAGAAACCGGTAAAATTTGGGGTTCTTCTCCATTTCATTAATTGTTTTATTCACGATTCATAACTCCTTTAGTTGTTGTATATAAATAGACTACCTGAAAAGCATTTTTCACCACGAAGGACACGAAGTTCACGAAGGTTTTATAAGAAAGTAAATGAATTTTGATTTCCCTTCAATTATTCTTCGTGATCTTCGTGTCCTTCGTGGTTTCAATTAGCTATATTTCTCGAATAGGGTCCAGCTAGTCAAAAAGCCGAAATCTCAATAGCGTATAGAGGGCGACAACCCCGTCCTTCCAGGTGATCTTCTTTCCTTCCTCGTAGGTCCGCCCGAAGTATGAGATCGGAATCTCATAGATCCTCTGTTTTGACTTCACCATCCGGGCGGTGATCTCCGGCTCAAAACCGAATCGATTGGATATGGTCGTTACCCCTTCCAGGGCTTCCTTCCGGAAGACCTTGTAACAGGTCTCCATGTCATTGAGATTGATATTAAACAGAATGTTGGTAATAAGAGTGAGGAGCTTGTTCCCGCAGTAGTGCCAGAAATAGAGTACCCGGTGAGGCCCCCCCAGGAACCGGGCGCCATATACCACATCGGCCACCCCATTCTGGATGGGTCTGATCAGGTCGGCATATTCATCCGGGTTATACTCCAGGTCAGCATCCTGAATGATAATAATATCACCCGTAGCTTTGGCGAAACCGGTGCGCAAGGCCGCGCCCTTGCCCTGGTTCTCCTTCTGGAGGAAGATCCGAACCTCCGGATAATCCAGTGATTTTAAGATATCCCGGGTCCCATCTGTCGAGCCATCATCGACCAGAATAATCTCCTTCTCAAAATCCTGAGCCCTGACTTTCTCCAGGATCGTCAGCAGAGTCTTCTCTTCGTTGTATATCGGAATTACAATAGATAATTTCATCTTATTTTTTCCTTCGGAAAAAATAGTGAGTTATTTTCACTATCTGTTTAGATATTTTATGGTTTTTGGTTTTTATAAAGGAGAGACTGTAGCATTCTCCAATCATCTTTGTCAATCTCCCGGAAGAGAAGAAGCAGGAGGATGTAGCCGCTAAACAGCAATAGATATATGGGAGGAATCAGCCATCCCTCCGGCTGGATCAGGGAGACAGAGATAAAGACAATGGTGGAAGCAAAGACAATCTTGACGGTAGATAGCGGCGGCAGAAGTACGTGGAAACGGCGGTATACTACCAAACCGGCGCAGATCATACCGGCGCCGGCCGCCAGAGTCGTCGCGATTGCCGCTCCGTTTATATTGTAGGTTGGTATCAATAAATAATTCAAACCCCCGTCGAGTAACAGTGTCCCGCTCATGATCAGGAATGAGATCCAGGGGCGCCCCTGGGCCATAATGATAGTAGCAAGGACCATCAGGAGGGCGAGCAGGGTCTGGCCGAAGATCAGGACCTGAAGCGCTCCTCCACCGGCAATACTATCGGCACCATAGATCCATCCTATCAGTGGTTGAGCCCCACCACCGATCAGAGCGGCGATCGGCAAAACCAGCAAAAGTCCGCCCCGCAGCGCCTGGCCGATCATTCCAGCCACTATCTCATCATTATCCCCGGCCGCGGTACCGGCAGCGATCTTGGGAAAGATGGTGAGGCTGAGCGCGTAAAGAAGCATGTAAGGAATCCGGGCAAACTGCTGGGCACAGGTATAATAGCCGGTGGCAAGACCAGGATCTTCTTGAACCATCGCCCGGACAAAATAGAGGTCGAGGTACTGGATCAGGCTGATAATAAAAGAGAAGAGGACCACCGGAAAAGCAAACCGTACAATCCGGGTAATAGGGAAGGCTGCTGCTCCCTTCCGAACCTTCATTGTCGGGCAAAGTGCCCGGGCCAGGATAGTAGCGCCGATGATTGCCGCCAGGTATCCGCCGACCGCTCCATAGAGGGCATCTCCCCACCAGTAGCTGAAGATAAAGATTAAGATAAATACCAGCGCGATCTTCAAAAGAGAGTAGATTATTGATACCCGTGCTTCTCTTCCGAAGAGTGTAAAACCGTTCAATGTACCCCGATAGACGGAATATATACCGAAGACCGGGAGGAAGAAGCCGGTCAGCCGAATATAGCCGATAAAGGCATCATCATGCCAGAGCCGGGCTAAAGCAGGGGCTGCCACCCAGACCACAATACAGAATCCGATGCCCAGAGCGATCTGGAGTTTTAACGCCTGATGTTTGATCGAACCCGCCTGCGATGGATCACGGGAGATGTAGCGGGAGACCGCCCGATTCACGCCGGTGGCTAAAAAGATCCGGTAGAGAGTGAGCAGAGAGAGGAGGATACCGAATGTCCCGTACTCTGAAATCCCCAGGATCTTCTTGGATCCGATATGAATAACCCAGCCGCTGAGGATAAACATCACCTCAGCGATCATCAGGTAGATTGTTCCCTGGCCTAGCCTCACTATTTTTTTTCTCCGAAAAAAAATATTATATTTATCTTCATAATCTGCGTTTGTATCATCGGACAATTTTTCTTCAATGGGTTTTTTCTATCCACCACCGACCCCGCGTCGGTGGAGATATGACTGGCAACCATACTCCGTCACCACTCACACACCAGCCCACCACCGACCCCGCGTCGGTGGAGGCATGACTGACAACTAACACACCGACTCTTGACGATTTCAACGGTCTTTAACGTTCTTTTTCTTTAACGTCCCTATTTTTCAACGTTTTTAAGTTTTAACGTCCCTCTATTTTAACGTTCTTTCTCTTTAACGTCCCTATCTTTCAACGTCCTTAATTTTTAACATTCTTTATTAAGTCCCGATATTGCTCTGCTATTAATTTGATGTCATATTGCTTCGCGCTCTGGAGCGCGCCGGTGGAGAGTCGCGCGCATAGTTCGGGGTCGTCAATGAGAGTCCGGATCCGTTCTTTCAGTTCCGCCTCATCCCGGCAGATGAATCCGTTCTTTCCATTCTCGATCAGGGGTTCCAGCGCGGGACTGGGGGTCCCGATCACCGGGATTCCCATCGCCAGCGCGTCCAGGGCCGCCCGGGAGTATCCCAGTACCGATACACTCGACCGGTAGGGCATCACCAGCAGATCACAGGAACGGAGAGAAGGATCAACATCCGGGACATATCCCTGGATGGTGATATTATCCCAGCCCTCGGCCGAGCTTTTCAGCCCCTCCTCCATCTCTCCCACCCCGTTGATCAGGAGATCGGCGTTATCCGGATTTATCTCCTGAAATACCTTGAGGAGTATATCCGGTCCCTTGTGCGGCTGAAGATGACCGAAATAGCCGATCCTAAATCTGTATGGTTTATCTAAAACCTCGGGAGAATCCGGAGGCGACAACTCAATCGGCATCCCCGGAGGGATATAACTCACTCTCCCCGGGAAATACCTCTCCCACTGATCCTTCAGCGGTTCGGTAGTAGTAATGATCCCATCCGGCGCGGGAGCAAGAAGTCGAATCAGACCAAACTGCTTTTGGGTCATATTAGTGTACTGGGTCAGAAGGACGGGACGGAGACAACTCCACAGTCCCAGACGAAAAGCTTCCCAGTAAGGAAGGAGATAATAGGGGCGCCAGAATCCTGAGCCGAAGATGATCACATCCGGTCCCCATTTTCGGACGGCGCGCCCGGCCCGAAGCGGGAATGGAGCCCGGAGCCGGATAATCTCATGTTCACCGCATCTCTCCAGATGAGGCGCCTCAGGCGAATAGCGGTAGGTGAAGACCCGGATATCAAAATCGGTCTCCAGCTCCCCTATCAGGTCGATCACAAACCTTAAGATCCCCGAGATCCGCGGCATCGGCCGGTAGTATTTAACGACATAGGCAAGTTTGAGTTTATCGGCAGTCATGGTAATGCACAGATGGCAGAGAGCAGATGACAGAGATCAGATGACGGATGACAGAGAACAGATGACAGATGACGGATGACGGAGATCACCATAATAGTCTGCCTCTATAAAAAACAGTAAGCGGTAAGCGGTTAGCGGTTAGCGGTAAAAAAACCCGCTGGAGTGCCTCTGCGACCGCTCACTGCTCACCGCTCACTGCTCACCGCTCACTGCTCACCGCTTACCGCTCACTGCTCACCGCTCACTGCTCACCGCTTACTGCTCACCGCTCACTGCTCACCGCTCACTGCTCACCGCTTACCGATCACTGCTTACTTTCCTTCTCCCCGAATCTCCATTTTCTTAACCCGATAGAGGACATTCTCGGTCAGCTTGCGGTTGGCGGCGATTATATCGGCTAAAAGACCGATAACCAGAATCTGGAACCCGACAATGAAGAAGATAGCGGCGAAGATCAATGATTGGATGTGCCCCTTCCCCTCCGCCATGATGAGGAAATAGATGAAGCGAACTGAGATGATCGTCCCTAATAAAATGCCCAGACTTCCGATGATGGTAAATACCTTCATCGGTTCATACATAGTATAGATCCTGATCAGGGTGGCGATCGACCGCTTGAGGTAGCTATACATATTATCGAAGAGGCGGGAGGGCCGGGTCTGGGGGTTGGTCCGGATCACCACATGCCCGACCGCGAAACTCCCCTTTCCGGCCTGGATTAATGTCTCCAGGGTATAGGAGAAATCCGAGACAACATTAAGGCTGAAGGCGGCCTCGCGGTTATAAGCCCGGAATCCGCTGGCCGCGTCCGGAACAGTAGTATTGGATAGCTTCCTGACCACCCAGCTCCCCATTTTCTGGAGATACTTCTTGACCGGAGAGAAATGCTCGATCGTCTCAACCTCCCGGTTGCCCACCACTATATCGGCCTCTTTGCTGAGGATCGGGCCAATCAGCTTGGGGATATCCGCGCCCATATACTGATTATCGGCATCGGTATTGACGATGATATCCGCGCCTTCTTTGAGGCATCGGTCGATCCCGGCCATAAAGGCCCGGGCCAGCCCCTTATGGTTGGAAAAAGATACGATATGATCCGCCCCGGCTTCCCGGGCCGCTTTAACAGTCCCATCAGTGGAGCCGTCATCAATAATCAGAACCTCCACAAGGTCTATCCCCGGAATCTCCCGAGGAACATCCCGGATGGTCTGACCAACCGTGGCTTCTTCATTAAGACAAGGTATTTGAACAATCAGCTTCATTAAAATTTTTCCTCTGAAAAATTTTAGTTTTGAAATTATATCAACAGCATATTTGTGATGCTTGTATTTTGATGATTAAAACGATACTAAACAGAAGGCTGATTATTGTCAATAAGTTAGCGCCTCCTGCGCTAACTTGCTGGTGTAAGCTTTTCACCCCGCTGGCCCATGCTCGTAGAGGCGACCTTCAGGTCGCCATCGTGTGGCAGCCTGAAGGCAGCCGCTACGAGAGGGCAGGACTCACTGAAACCTTACGTGCCGCTAATGCCTAAAAGACCGGGTGAAAGCGAACAACTTTTCTTATCCGCCATAGCTTTAGCGACGGAGGAAGGCACTTTAGCGCACTTTAGGCACTTCCCACTCCAAAACTCCTTGCACAATCGCGTCCGCGGTCTTCCTCCGGAACTCGGGGTCGAGGACTTTTGCTTCATCCTCGGGATGGGATAGGAAGGCGACTTCAACCAGGACCGCGACCAGGTCGGTCGGACGGATGACTGCCAGTGACCTCCAGCGGAGACCGCTCCCCTCAAGCCCGATCTTTTTCAGGGAATGGTAGATGCTTCCGGCCAGTTCCCGGGCCGGGGTGTGATAATAAAATACCGCGCAGCCCGACCGGGAGAGCGGATCGCGATCTTCCCCGACCGAGTTATAGTGGAGAGAGAGGAAAAGATCGGCACCGCGTTCACGGGCGAGGGCGATCCGTTCATATAGTCCCACCTTTATATCTCTATCGCGGCTCAGGACCACCTTAACCCCTTCCTTTCTGAGGCGGACAGCGACAAGTTCGGCCAGTTTCAGATTGGCCTCTTTCTCCATAACCCCGCCCGGGCTGACCGCTCCCCATTGATCCCCGCCGTGACCGGGGTCGATACAGACCACCATCTCCTCTTCCCGCCCGGGATGATCTCCCCAGGAGAGGCGATATCCATCTCCTTCCCACACGAGGGACCAGCGATAGCAATCCAATCCTCCGCGGAGATGAAAGACCGCCCGGCCATCCCTATCCTGCGACCACCGGCAATCCCCCTCCCACTCCCCCAGGTTGATGGTCCGGGTATCCACCACCGTGTTATAAAAGACCACATCCAGCTCGGAGGGTGAGATATACTCCACCCGGGCCGGAACAGTGGTCTGAAGAGCAAAGTGTACCTGCCGGCGCGCGCTATCTATCTCCACATTCCCGGCCCGAAACGCTCCCGCCGGAGCCTTATCCATCAGTTCCACCGCGCCGCGCCCGACCCAGCCGGTCAACCCCTCATCCAGTTCGGCCCGGAGATAACCGCCCTCCCGGCCGGTTATTTTCAGAACCGTATCTTCAGCCAGAGTCAGGAGTCTGACCCGGCCCGGGAGCAGTTGCAGGGCGGCATGGGGTTTTGTTACCCGTCCCAGCCGGGGGGATTTAAACGCCGCAACCTTCACTTCTTCCGATTCTGAGTCAGATCGGCTCACGGGTATGGAATAGACCGTCTCGCCGGATCCATTCCGGGCGGTGATAGTGATTGGATCGGCATCCGGGGAGAGGGGTGTCAGAAAGGCAAACGATCCGGTGGGATAGACGGCTATCGGAGTACCATCGACCAGTACCTCCGTACCGATATCAACCCGACCGGCCAGCCGAACTGACTGCCTGGGGAAGCTCCCGTATCCCAGTGGAGGAAAGCTCAGCAGAATTCCCGGTCCCGTGCCGCCTTCCCGAACCACCCGGAATCCCACCGGACCATCTTCACTCAACCGCAGAATCGTCCCCGGCACTATCTCCGAAAGTTCAATCGGGAAGACCGGGGGCTCAGAATCTCCCCCACAACCGGTGCAGAGAAGAATACAGATAGTACACAGATACACAGAGATCGGTACACGGATAAACACAGATCGCCTCACTGGTTTCTGACTACTTAGCCCCCGGCCATTTACCGAGCCCCTATGCCAAAGCATCGTTCGATATTCGAAGCTGGACGTTCGAAGTTCATCTTTTCATCTCCCCCTACCTCGGCCCATAATTAATTTCCAATGGCCAACTTCCAATTTCCAATGTCCAAATTCACCCTCGCATTTGGACATTGGAAATTGGGAGTTGGATATTGGACATTCCACTCCCCCTCGCCTCGCCCCCTTTTTAACTCGCTAATCTAACAAATCTACGCGAATTATTGAACCTTATGCGTTGAATGGGGCTTTTCGTTGAACGTTGAAAGTTGGGCAGCCTGCCCGCCGTAGCTTTAGCGAGGGCTGGTTGAGCGTTGAACGTTCATCCTTTCGCCCTTCAGGCCTCCTTCGGCCAATGCGACGTTCGACGTTCGAAGTTGAGCGTTCGACGTTCGAAGTTCAGTCTTTACCCCCCCCTCATTCCAGATCTTCATAAAGTACTCCTCAAAAAAAGCCACCACCTCCGGCACGGAAACAATCAGACTCGACTCATTGCGGACTTCCATCGCCAGATACCCCCAGTTAGCCGAACCGATCATAACCTGGTCATCCGCGATAACCACCTTCGCGTGGGTGGTGATCTCTTCCGGGTCGAAGCGGACCTTAACGCTCCCTTCTTCCAGATACTCGCGGGTAGCGGTGTTGATCTTGTTCAATATCTTATTGTAATTACTCCGGTCCAGTATCACCTTAACATCGACGCCGCGACGCCGTGCCGCGACCAGAGACTCGATCAAACGGTTGGTCCTGGAATCCTCGGCGTTCCTGCCGGTATAGTATTTCATCCCGTACATCAGAACCCGAATTCTCTTCTTCGCTCCGCTCAGGAGACCGTAGAGCGCGTCAAAATGCTGGCGGTTGATGACAGTTCTTATCCCCGGTAGTTCCAGAACCTCCATCTCCGGTTCGGCATAGCTGTCTTTCAGCAGTTTTTCAAAGTAATCCTGGAAAAATGCTCCCAACCGAGGATCTTTCACATAGAGGTTGGTCTCATTATTATTATTGATCGAGTTGCCGGAGAGATTGGTCGAACCCATCAGGAGTTCATCCCCATCAACAATAAAGAGTTTATTATGAGTGGCCTTTTCCGGGGTATCAAGGGTGGAGTCGATCCCCATCCTTTTCAGGAAGGTATTACTCTTGGGGTTAAAATAAACATCATCCTCCAGGATACCCCGAACTTTCACCCCCCTTTTCACCGCCGCTTTCAGGGCATCCTGAACCTTCTTCACCGTTGGATCGTAATGAAACTCCAGCTGGATAAATTCGATCGACTCTCCCGCGTTATCAATCATCTCCAGAATAACCGGAAGGTACTCCCGGTTAACCACCGGTTTGACCACCGGCGAAGGCAATTCCTCCGCCGCGGGTAAGATGGCGTAAGGCCCCCATCCTGACCATAAACAGACCAATATTGCAAATAAAATCATTGTCTTCATAAATATCCTCAAATAGTGAGATTAACGATGAAGACATACTTCTTCTCATCAATCCCCAGTTTAATACGAAGATCCTGATCAGCCTCTTTCGCCTTCTCCATATCCAATTCATACTTGAGATCCTTGACCTCGGTCTCCAGCTTCTCCAACCTATCCAGGACAGCCTGATCGGCCGCCAGGATTCCGGAGGCGAAGCAGACAAATATAACCGACCCCAGAGTCCAGGCAAAAAAGCGCTTCTTCATCACTCTCTCCCTGGTTAATTATCTTATTTTTTTCTAAGAAAAAATAAGATAGGTTGGACTTCCTGTATGTATGAAGTATAATGTTACTTCAGCTCTTTGGAGTCTATCTTTTATCCACCACCGACCTTGTGTCGGTGGAGATATGACTGATAGCTAATTTACTGCTTCGGAATTTTCTCTCCCGAAATACTTCGGGATCCCGGTTTGTGTAATTGATAATATCGGGACCGAAATACTTCGGGATCCCGGTTGTCTTAATTGATATTACCGGGACAATAAATGAGATAATACTGGAGTACTGGAGTAATGGAGTGATGGGGGCGCCTTCCCAACACTCCAATACTCCAATATTCCAGAACAGTTGCCCGGAGCAAAGCGACGGGCTATGTTCTGAAGTATAATGTTTAACTCATTAAATCACCAAGAAAAAAATGACAAAAAACAAGGGAAACAGAATCATCCCCCGGAAGCGGTTACCGGGTTACCTCCTCAAGAAAGTCAAACTTGGAGGTGAGACATTTAAACTAAAACAGCTCCTCCGGTCGCTCAATGTCACCACTGTCTGTGAAAATGCCCTCTGTCCCAATATCACCGAATGCTTCGAAGCGGGGGAAGTAACCTTTATGATTTTGGGTTCGACCTGTTCCCGGAATTGCGGGTTCTGCGGGGTGACTTCAGGCAGTCCATCCACCCTCGACCCGGCCGAACCTCAGAAAATCGTGGATGCGGCGGCAATGCTGAAATTAAAGTATGTTGTCCTGACATCAGTCACCCGGGATGACCTCCCCGACGGCGGGGCGGGTCATTTTGCCGACTGTATCCACGCATTGCGCGATCATCTGCCCGGTGTGGGGGTGGAGGTCTTGATCCCGGATTTTAAGGGGGACAGACCGGCATTAGAGAGAGTCCTGCGGGAAAACCCCGATGTCCTGGCTCATAACCTCGAAACAGTAAAACGTCTCTATAATCAAGCTCGGTCCGGAAGTAACTATCAACGGAGCCTGGATATTCTGAGAATCGCGGCGGAGACCCACCCGGATATCCCGGTTAAATCCGGATTCATGGTCGGACTCGGTGAGAGAGATGAAGAGATCGAGGAACTGACGCGTGATATCCGGGAGACCGGATGCACAATGCTGACCATCGGGCATTACCTCCCCCCCACCCGAGATAATATCCCCCTGGTCAACCCGGTCCCCCCGGAAAAATTTGAGGAGTACCGGAACCAGGCGTGAAACATAGGCTTCAAAAGCGTCAGCTCCTGTATCTTTGTCCGCAGTTCACACCATGCCCGGGAGCAACTAAAATCAGTAATAAATTAGCGGCTTCGCCGCTAATTTAGTCTTGAAAAAAAGACTATCATTGATGGATTGATGCGATAACTAACTCCTTGCAAATCAACAAAAGATTCCCGGAGGTCTTCACCTCAATCTTGAAAAGCTCCCGGCAAAAAAGTAATCTCAAGAACTTCTTTTTTTGCTTGTTTACCCCTGCCACTTTATGCGGCAGGTGGATCAGTTCATTGGCTAGACCTTACTCGAAAAGCCTTTTAAACCACGAAGAACACGAAGTTCACGAAGGAATTTGAAGAAACAAAGGAAAATTCCATAGTTTTCTTTGTTTTTCTTCGTGTTCTTCGTGACCTTCGTGGTGAATATTTAGTTTTTTAGCACAGAATGTTAAAAATACCTTTTCGAGTACGGCCTGGCTAACCGCCGCAACATGTTCAACGAGCAAGGCCCCCGTGACTTCATCTCACGGGTGAATAAGTTCAGCATAAAAGTTATATCTTGATCGACTTCTATTTTGTTACTACCATGTGAGGATAGAACATAGCTCTGCAACTATTACCATTAAAGACCAAATCATGAAACCTATTGCAAAGTCTGTCGATGATGTATTTGGAATCTTGCATAGTCCCTCTATCACATCCCGGTCAATCGAGGATATGGACAACGCCATCCGACGCCGTATAGATGAGGCCTGGGCAGAGGAAGCTGAAAGACGAATAGATGCATACGATGCTGGAAGAATATCCGCTAGGCCAGCTGAAGATATAATGAGAGATCTTAAATTATGAAAGAAACCTACGACATAGTAGTCCTCGGCGCCGGACCGGGCGGATATGTGGCCGCCATCCGAGCGTCGCAGTTGGGGCTGAAGACCGCCATAGTTGATCGTCAATACTGGGGCGGTGTATGCCTTAACGTCGGCTGTATCCCGACCAAATCACTCCTCCGGAACGCCGAATTGGCTCACCTTCTCCCCGCCCGGGCGAAGGAGTTCGGATGTGACTGCGAAAACATCTCCTGGGATTATGGAGTTGCCTTCAAGCGAAGCCGTCAGGTATCCGAGCGATTAGTGAAGGGTGTAAAGCTTCTGCTCAAGAAGAACGGGATCGATAGCCTTGAGGGGACCGCCTATATTGACTCGCCACGATCAGTACGGATAACACTGACGAGCGGAGAGGAAGAGATCCTCGAAACCAGCAATATCATCATCGCCACCGGCGCACGCCCGGCAAGCCCTCCAGGCATGGAGACCGACGGAGAAAAGATCATCAGCTACCGCGAAGCGATCATGAGCCCGGAGGCGCCGAAGAACTGTCTGATCATCGGGGGAGGTCCGATCGGGATGGAATTCGCCTATCTCTGGTCCGCCTACGGGACCGAGGTAACCATCGTCGAGATGCTCGGTCATCTCCTCCCCACCGAAGATCCGGAATCAAGCGCGGTGGTGGAGCGGGCTTACAAGAAGCTGAAGATTCCCTTCTATCTGGAAAGCCGGGTGGAATCAGTGGAGAAGACCCCGGATGGGATCCGGGCCGTTATCCGTACTCCGAAAGGCGAAGTAACCGTGGAGGCGGAGCAGGCTCTGGTCGCGGCCGGGTTCAGACCCAACGTGAAAAATATCGGTCTGGAGGCGATCGGAGTAACCCTTGCCGAAAGAGGAAAGTTCATCGAGATCAACGACCGGATGGAGACCAATATCGACGGAATCTACGCGATCGGAGATGTCACCGGAAAGCTGATGCTGGCCCATGCAGCTTCGGCAATGGGGATCGCCGCCGCCGAGGCGATCGCCGGCCAGAACCCCGCCCCCATCGACTACCGGATGATCCCCCGCTGCGTCTACTGCCATCCCCAGGTCGCCGGCTTCGGCTACACGGAAGAAGAAGCCCGGGAGGCCGGGTTGAAGACAAAAGTCGGCAAATTCCCCTTCCTGGCCAACGGCAAGGCCCTGGGTCTGGCGGAACGGGACGGATTCGTCAAGATTGTAACGGAAGAGGACACCGGCAAGATCCTGGGAGCCAGTCTGGTCGGCCCCGAAGTAACCGAACTTCTCCCGGAACTGACCTTAGCTCAGATGAACGGCCTGACCATCGAAGATATCGCCCAGAACATCCACGGACACCCCACCCTCTCCGAGACAATCCAGGAAGCCGCTCACGCCGCGGATGGGAAGGCGATTCATCTATAGCTTTCCATAACTCCCCAATGATAAACCTCGGGTGGGCGTAAACCCCCTGCCGGCTGCAAGCACGCCGAAGCCCTGGCGAAGGCGGGTCCGGCAGGTGAATCAGTTCAACGGCTATCTCCTCCACCCCCCACCAATCAACATCCCCACCATGAAATTTTCGAGAACTGTTCAAAACTAAAATTTTTCCCGTGGAAAAATTTTATGGAGCTTAAAAAAATACCTGTATTACAGAAAATTGCGTTATAGATAAAACTATAGTGGCTCATACTATAAAGGTGACTGAAGATGAAAAATCCCTTTAGATACGGGGAAACGGTAACAGGGGAATGCTTCGCTGATCGGCAAAAAGAGATTTCTGAAATCAACTCCGCGATTAAATCAGCTCAGAACTTGTTTATTTATTCCTATCGAAGATTGGGGGAAACCTCATTAATCAAGACGGTTTTAAAATCATTAGCTGACGACCGCTCCATTATTCCGGTCTACGTCGATCTCCAGAGAGCTCCTTCGGTAGGTCAGTTTGTGGAGATTTATTCCGCCGCTATCAGTCAATCATTTATCACCGGAAAGGAGAAACTTCAAAAAGTGAGTGCTCTATTTAAAAGAATTATTCCCAGTTTTGAAACTACTGAGACCGGCAGTTGGAAGGTTTCTTTATAAAGGTGGCCTGCCCCGTTGGATGCTTTTTCCATTGGAACAACAGTTCCTAATGAGAAAAAGCTATCCAACGGGGAAAGGACGCCGAGTAGCCTTCAGCTCGCTCCCCGATCCATCTTTTGGATGGGAATTCCGGCTGTTTTCAGGGCGTCTGACACTGAATTCTAACTCGAAATATAATTAACTACAGAATTAAAGCATTGCTAAAAAAATTTATTTCTTCGCCCCGGTAAACCGGGACGAAGAAAGGTCAAAATGTCAAAAACACGACTACTCGCCGCCACGAACTGCCCGAACATAATTATTGTAGGTCTTAGAGTTGTTGTTGACGTCGCCGTTGTAGAAATTCACGTCCCAGGCGTACGAGGTATAGCCGTCGTACGTAGAGGAGGACCAGTAGTAGTCCAACTTGGTATTAATGAAGTAGGTGGTATCAATTGCGGGACCATAAGTTCCGTAATCGACTATGGACTGCAGTTCTTTTACATTCGGCAGCCTCCAGTCATCATATCCGGCCAAGTCAAGATTGTTGCACCAGTCAATCGCGGCACTCCAATCAGTCTGCTGACCCCAGTTGCAACCTTCCTGGTCCCCGTCAGAAGCCCAGGTTAAACCGGTGGTGGGGTCCACGGTAATCATATCCCCGGCGATTATCTCGGTATGATAATTAAAAGCTGCTCCCGCCTGATAAGTTCCATCATCTCCCGGTCGGTATACAGTGGTCTGACCGGTCTGGGGAAGACCGCACTGACCGCCGCCACCGGCTTTCCCCGCCGCGATTGCCACATCCCCGGAACTTCCGAAATATAATCGGGTAACTCCCTTGACCGCCCAGAGACCGGACCCTCCCCGGAAGATGCCGACATCATAAGTGCCGTCACCGTTATAATCCCCCGGCTTGGCCTCATCACTGCTGCCTCCAAAATACACCCGGGTAAC
>CAKZYZ010000337.1 GCA_937885075.1 uncultured bacterium
CTGTCTTGCTCCCCTCTCTTTCTGCTCTCTCTCTCTCTCTCTCTTTCTTTCTTTTTTTTTTAATGATACGGCGACCACCGAGATCTACACTCTTTCCCTACACGACGCTCTTCCGATCTCCCCAGGTATTTATGATCGCCCAATAATCCGACCTGGTTCCATCCGGTTCATTAAATAGTTCCCAGTATTTGATGTTATAGGGGGGACGGCTGTAACGATTCACTACCGCACCGACGAACTCGGCGAAATCGCTCCGGGCGGAGTCATCGAATGGCCCGGATTGAATCGGACCGGCCCACGATGGGATATCGGAGATAATAATTATCGGGCTCAGACCCTTATTTCCATAGCCGGCCATAGTATGATCATATATCTCCCAGTAATAATTATCAGGTGTGGTATTGGCCGGCTCAAGTCGGTCCCAACTCAGGTGACTATACCTGGTGGAAAAAGCGCCCGCCGCGATCAGTTTATCGAAGTGAGCATCATCACAGTATTTAGACAGCACCTCGATCCCGGAAGCCGGCAGTTCGGGTATCGACCAGTACCGGGGAGAGGTTACCGGAAAATCTCCCGACCGTCCGTAATAAATCCGCGAGATGGACCGGCTGGCCCACAATCCTGAATTCGGGCGGAATACGGATATCTGCTCTGATCCATCTCCGATAATATTGCCCGGTTGGGGAATGTCTCCGGAAGTACCGAAATATAAGCGGGTAACTCCCCGGATCGCCCAGAGACCGGTAACATTCCGGAATATCCCGATCTCATCGATGCCATCTCCATTATAATCTGCCGGAACCGGAAGGTCGGATGAACCCCCGAAGTAGGACCGGGTGACTCCGCGTATGGCCCATAACCCGCTAATGTTACGGAAGATGCCTGCTTCCGCGGTTCCGTCCCCATCGTAATCTCCGGGAACCGGTGTATCCCCGGAAGATCCGAAATATATCCGGGTGTGGTTTCGGATCGCCCAGAGACCGGAAGATGACCGGAATATCCCGAGCTCATCCAAACCATCACCGTTAAAATCTCCGGTTACCGGATTATCCAGAGATTGGCCATAATATATTCGGGTTACACCCCGGACCGCCCAGAGACCGGTCCGGGGCCGGAAGATGGCCGGCGCCGAATCTGGATGATTTCTGAAGTTAAGCGTAACCGGGTAATCCCCGGGACCGCCGAAATAAAACCGGCTCACATCCCGGATCGCCCATAACCCGGTCGCCCCCCGAAAGATGGCCACATCTCCCGTCCCATCCCCGTCAAAATCTCCCGCCGATATCGGCGGGACCATACTGAATATTGCCAGAAGATAGATTAACAGTATTTTTTTCAAATAAATTTCTCCAATCTATTCGCTCCCCAGTTCCCGAATTACTTAGTGTCGGCACAATAGCATCAAACCGCGAAGATAAAAAGAGAGATAATTTCAATAACTTTATTTTGACAGGATTAACAGGATCAACAGGATAGGTAACCTGGCCTCTGCTCTGTGCCAGAGCCGAATCCTGTCAATCCTGTTATCCTGTCTGAATTTTTGAAAGTTGCCATAGTGAAGCGGGGGCTATGTTTTATTCTTTAAGAAGAAAGATGTGTTTAACCCGCCAGGCCCCCCGGGCCGGATAATCATAGTTAAGCCGAATCTCTGCCAGGCGGATCGGGCGGGGGAATCTAAAGATTGTCCGGTAACTGTGGGCAGAAAACTCACGCCCACTTTTTTCCTTTAAGATCCTGGATGAAGAGATCTCTGCCGGCAAATGGCCGGTTATGTTGGAGGACCACTGATCCAGGCATCTATCCGCCGTCTCTATCCCCAGCCGGACCGGAAATTTATATAAGCTTCCATCATCTCCCCGGCACTCCACCCGGGCCACCTCGGTCCCGTCAGGCAGGGGAACCGTATCACGCGTAGATGAGACCAGTCCGAGGCCCAATACTTTTACCTCGCTATCCGGTTGAACCGTAACCCCGGAAATTCCGGCGAGGACTGTCTCTAACCCGAGATCTATCACCCCCCCAGCGGAGATATCGGGCGGAAGGCGATATTCTGAATCATTCCGGAAGAGACGGGGCCGGACAGTAGATCGGAAGAGCGTCGTGTAGGGAAAGAGTGTAGATCTCGGTGGTCGCCGTATCATTAAAAAAAAAAAAAAAAGAAGAAAAAAAAGAAAAAGAAATGAGATACTGAATAAAAATAATAATAGAGATAGCGCGCAAACCCATCATAACAATGAAACAACACAACGTTCGAGCTCACAACGATGTCA
>CAKZYZ010000338.1 GCA_937885075.1 uncultured bacterium
CCGAATGCCTGGTTTGACTGGCTGACGTTCGAGTCATCCATGCCGATCCTGCGCAGCGCGGTAAGCATCTACGCGCCGAACAAGCTGCCGCTGAAGAGTATCGCCCTCAAAGGGGAGATCGATAATACGGTGACCCGGAAAGAGACGGAGAATGATGATCTTACTATATATCGGTGGGAGGCGAAAAATGTCCCCCGACTTTTCCCTGAGCCGAAGATGCCGCCGCCGCAGACCGTTTCCCAGCGCCTGCTCCTCAGCACCTTCCCCGACTGGGAGTCGGTCTCCCGGTGGTACTGGAATCTATCCGCCCCTCACCTGGAGACCACCCCCGCGATTGAGAATAAAGTCACCCAGCTTATCGATGGGATTGAAGACCCGCGGGGGAAGATCGAGGCGATCTTCCGGTTTGTCTCCCAGCAGATCCGATACCTGGGTACGATCTCGGAGACAGAAGCGCCCGGTTATGAACCCCACGATGTGAAGAATACCTTCGATGGACGCCATGGTGTCTGTCGGGACAAGGCGGCTCTTCTGGCCGCGATGCTCGGGACCGCCGGATTTGACGCCTATCCGGCTCTCATCTATGTCGGTCCCCGGAAAGATCCCGAAGTCCCCCAGCCCTCTTTCAATCACGCCATCACCGCTCTCCGACAGGAAGACGGCACCTTTCTCCTGATGGATTCCACCGATGAGACCACAGCGGAACTCCTCCCGTCCTATCTTGATGATAAGAGTTACCTGGTAGCTACTCCCACGGGCGAACGGTTAAGAACATCGCCGATCGACCCGCCGGAAAATAATCTGATGGTGATCGATACCGTTGGTTCGGTCGACCGGTCCGGCCGGCTGGAAGCCGAGACGGTCTTTCATTTTGAGGGGATTAATGACAACGCCTACCGCCGCGCCTTTGCCGGAAAAAAACCGGAGGAACGCCGCCGCTTCTTTGAGGCCCTGATGAAGACCGCCGGGGCTTCCACCCGGGTTGATGAGGTTGTGATTGAGCCCGATGATCTGATGGATACCGCCCGGCCGCTGACCGCGCGGGTAAAATATCGGACCGAGGATGTGCTGGTCAGGGGTGAAAAGGCGACCCTGCTTGCGCTGCCTTCAATGGGGCTCAAGGTGGGAGTGGTGAACTTTATTATCGGCCAGACCGGGCTGGAGAAACGAAGATTTCCCCTCCGGACCGGGGTAGCCTGCGGGATCCGGGAGCGGATCCGGCTCGCGCTCGATCCGTCGATAGGGGAGACGGTCTTCATGCCGGAGGGAGAGCCGATCGACGACGGATCTCTCTCCTGGAACCTGACCAGCCGCCGGAGCGGTTCCGAGCTGGAGTATGAGACAGAATTTCTCCTCAAGACGGTGGAGTTCAGTCCGGCGGAATATCTCCGGCTCAAAAACACCTTGAAGCGGATCGAGCGGGAACTCCGCGGGATGCCGATCTTCTCCGGGCCGGAACCAACCGGAGGGGATGGGGGCCCTCCCGCCGATATATTGATGCTGGATGATGAAGTTTCCTTCAATCTGATCGACCGGCATAACTGGATCAAGACCCGGTCGGTGAGAAAGAAGATACTTACCTATTCCGGAAAGAAACAGGCCGGGGAGCTGAAGTTTGCCTATAATCCGGTCTGGGAGGAGATAACTCTTGATCAGGCGAAGGTGACCAACCCGGATGGATCCACGCGGGAGGTGGGGGAAGGCGATATCAATCTGATGGACGCTCCCTGGGTGGGGTCGGCGCCCCGCTACCCCGGCGGGAAGATACTGGTGGTCAGCCTCCCCCAACTGGAGATCGGCAGTATCATTGAGTACAGCTATACCGATACCTTCCGGGATCGCCCCTTCTTCGCGGATTATAACCCGTTCCGATCGTATGATATCCTGAAAGAAATGACCGTGACGCTGGAAGTCCCGGCTGAACTGCCGCTCACGGTATTTCCCGATAAGATTGAGACGGTTACTATGGAGAAGTCCGTCGCGGAAGCAGATGACCGCCGGGTGGTATATCACTGGGCCGCCGGGGATATTCCCCCTCTGAAGAGGGAAGAAGAGCTCCCCCCCTGGTGGAGTTTTCTCCCCACTCTCTTTACCAGTGCCGGTGATTGGAAGACCTACGCCGGAGAGGTTAACGCTGCCTTAACAGCCGCCGCCTCCTTTCAGCCGGAGTGTGAGAGCCGGGCGCGGAGTCTGGTGGAAGGGGAGGGCGACCCCTGGAAGAGACTGGAGATTATACGTGATTTCATCGCCGTGAATGTCAGGAAGTCCGGCCCCGGGATCAATGAGCTCCCCCTGACCTCCGTCACCGGGGCTGACCGCACTTTAAAAGAGGGTTACGGCAATACCACCGATCGGGGCGTTCTCTACTACGCGATGCTGAAAGCCGCCGGTTTTGCCCCGGAGTTTGTCCTGGTCTCGCCGCGCCCGATGATCGATCGCCTGGCCGAGATCTACCGGAAGGTGCCCAACCCGGATTCATTCCCCACCCTTCTGGTCCGGCTTGATGATGACTCTCTGGGACTGGAGGAGGGGCGCGGAGTATATTTTAATGACACCGATCAGTACGCCGCTCTCGGCGCTACCCCGCATGAGGGGAAGATGTCTATCACTGTGCCGGGCGGGCAGCTTAACGAGATCCGGCCCGCGCTGACCACCTCCACCAGTAGCCGGATAGATATGCGGCTGAGCGAAAACGGCGCGGCCGTCTTCCAGGTGGAAAAACTGCTGCGGGGCAATGAATACGGAAAGAAGAAGAAGTTTTTTGCCGAGCTGACCCCGGAGAAGAAGAGACGATATTACCAGGAACTGGTGGGAGGATTTTCCCGGGCCGCGGAAGTCGTGGGGGAGCTGACCTCGGATTTCTCCGGGTATCCCGGCCGGATAGAATTCGCCCTGAATATCCCGGATTACGCCGTCCCGGCCGGGGAGTATCTCTATTTCTTCCAGGGGGCGGCCCACCCTCTCTTCAAGCTGAGTTCCGATGATCGGATCAGTCCGCTTTATCTGAGGAAGAGAGAGCATACCGATAGTGAAATAAATATTGAGCTTCCCCCGGGATTCGCGGTGGACTATCTGCCGCAAGCATTACAGCGTACTGATGCCGCCGGCGCCGCCCTGAATATTGATTTTCAATTCCAGACCGAGCCGGGATGGATCACTATCCGGGGGAGTCAAACCCTTGATCCCTCAATCGTAAAACCCTCGCGTTACCGGGAATTGCTGGACCTCTACCGGGTTATGATCGATCGGAAGTTTAAGCTCTATCTTCTCCGTCGTATTTCGGGGGAGGATGAAAATACCGAAACTCTTTCCTTGAAATAATGAAAAAGAGAATCTTAATATGACTGAGAAGCCTTAATATTAATGTATCGGGAGATAACCTCCCGGAAGGAGGCAAGATGACTGCAGCTGAAACAAAAACCGTGGCCACCGTTCACGATGAGACTGCCTTGAAGCACTGGAAGGTACGTATGGTGATCAGTTCGGTACTGCTTTTTCTTTCTCTGGTCGGAGTAGTTATCTCCTGCCTGGATAGGGAGTCATCATTCTCCCGATGGTACTGGACCGGCGCGGTTATTATCTTTGCCATCTTAAGCCTCTGGCTGAACCGGAAAGAAGGGACCAAGCCGAAGCGGGTCACCGGGTTAGCTATCTGGCATGGCGCCCTTCATTGGCTTGCCCTGCTGGTTATTATCTTTCATATCCATCTTCTGGTCTATTCCGGAATAACCGATAATATAACCGCGGGGCTGGTGATACTCCTCCTGCTGGCACTGACAACCTTTCTGGCCGGTCTCTATTATGACAGTATCTTTGCCCTGATCGGGATTATTCTCTTCATCCTGGCGATCTTTACCACGCTCCTCTATCAGTATGTACTGCTGGTGGTGATTATAGCGATAATCGTGATCGCGGCTGTTATCTATTGGTTATATCGACGTAAAATAGCCAAAAATCCCATTAAACGTTGAAGATAACTGACGTTGAAAAAGAAAGACGTTGAAGAAAAAGATGTAAAGATTGTTAAAGGCTGGTGCAGCCCGTCTAATAAGTAGCCGGTAGGAATAGCTTGGTAAACCGTGTGGACCACGCTCTTCGCTGGGTGCTGTATCCGCCCCGCCGGCGGGGCGGATGATCCGGGCTACAGGGCACGAGGAGATCTCGCAGTATTTATCGGGTTTGCCGAACCTATAAAATTCCATGAAATATAAATCCGTGATTTTCGATCTGGACGGGACACTTCTGAATACACTGGAGGATATCGCCGACTCTTTAAATTGTGTTCTGCGGGAGATGGGACTGGGTACGCATCCGATGGACGCGTACCGCTATTTAGTTGGGAGCGGAGCAGAGGAGCTTGTGGTACGCGCGCTGCCGCCCGGGAAGCGCGACAGATCGGAAGAGCGTCGGGTAGGGAAAGAGTGTAGATCTCGGTGGTCGCCGTATCATTAAAAAAAAAAACAGTCAGGACCACTATGCCTACATCAGCCTAGGTTATAGCTGGTGGTTGCATGCTCATGATTCTAACGC
>CAKZYZ010000339.1 GCA_937885075.1 uncultured bacterium
TCTGTGTTGATTTTTTTTTTTTAATGATACGGCGACCACCGAGATCTACACTCTTTCCCTACACGACGCTCTTCCGATCTAAAAATATAAGCTCTGTTGCGCGAAGCAAGATATAGCGGCAAGCTCCGCGAATCCTCAGGTGGTGAGGACCAGGTATGAGCCCGGGAGCTACGGCGATCTGGATGTATTCTTCCCCTCTTTAATGTGTTACAGAGAGACCGGCCCTGATTCCTGGGAACCGTATTACTGTCTGGTGAAACATGACATCCGCTATGCAGACGATGACTCCGCGACTGTAATGGCAACCAGACACTTAGAGGCCGCGTTTGCCGCCAAGGAGGAAAGCGGAAATATCATGGCCGTTGCCGTTTCTCTTCGGAGCGAAGGCTACGAGAAGCTGGACAAGTTCAAAATAGTGGAGGAGGATAGCATAGCGGAGAATCATCGGATTCGATTGGATCAGGAGGAGCTTGAAAAGAGTCTCCGTCGACGGGTTGAAGAAAACTATCCTGACCATAATGTGGATATTAAAATTTCCAGGAATGTGATAAAAATTTCTGAAGTGCTGGATGAATTCATAGCTCCCTACCGAAAGGGATTGAATACGGTAGAGGAGTATAGGAAGTTTATGGGAGTGGCGGTTATTGCCTGGAATCTGGCAATGTTTCCTGAAGAAGATCAACCATCGAGAGTTAATGAAGTTATTATGAGCCTGGACGCGGAAACCCGAAGTGATATGAGGGTATTCATAGAAGATATGATAGAGAGGAAGAAAAAATATTTCAGTCACCACAGAAGAAGGATTCTTGATTATGAAGTAGCGGATACAATAACTGGATGGAACTTCTCTGTTATTGCGGAGGATGGGGTGATCTAACGATGAATAGTATGGAAGATAATGGAGATCTATGTGGGAGAGGAGATGGACGAGGTGATAATGGCGATGGCCAGAACCATTATGGCCAGGGGAAATGAAAGACCACCCCACGGACCGGGAACGGAATCGGCCATCCGGGATCTGGGAATCGAAGCGCTACGGGAAGAGGAGATGATCGCGGAATACATCAAAGATGGTTTGATCAAGTTCAATACCGATCCGAGTCGGAAGGTATGGGAGATAGATAAATCAGTTCCTATGGGGGAGGTGGGTCTCCTCCATGACATGGGGATATATGTACTGATCAACCGGTTCGGGATAGATCCGGATCAATACTTCAAATCGAAGTAAGATTTTTAATGGAGGATATAATGAAGCTTACAGTTAAAGATGCCGAACTGTATTTCCGGTTAATGCTGGGGTTGTATGCTTATATTAGCAGACAGTTGAAAATCATTTCCGGAGTCGAGTCAAGCGATGAATATATTAGTTTAGTGAAACAAAAGGCAATGGCATTGCGCAATTCTCTGTGGGAGAACTCGCACTTGATTGATTCTTATGTGAAAGACAATCCCGATGGACTATCGGTGGATGACCTGGATATTGTCCGTAAGTGGAATAGGTTTGTATCCGGAACTTTTTCCATTGAGCGCTACATGAAGAAACATGCGATTTTTATTGGCGAGGATACTAAGGTGTATGGAGTGCTGGGGTTGTATGACAGCATGGAAGATTTACATCCCAGAAGCCGGTTGCCGATTATGACGGACGCGATACTGCTGCCGTTCAAAGGCAGGATTATCTATGATGGAGTATTAAATTATTACAATATAACCTTTGGTGGTGGAGTTAAATCCAGCTTGAGGGAGCAATATATAGCCGCCAAACAGAATGATAGAATCATCACCACTCTGGAGCCGGAGATAGCGGAAACAAAGGTTGACAGACCCAGGCCGGAGAAAAACTGGGGACCGAAGATAGATAATATAGTGAAAACAACTGAAAAAATGCGGGGAGGACCTCCTATCCGGAGAGCGGCGTTAAATCTACTTCGTGCCAGCGCGAGATCGGCGGAAGCGGCAATAAAGCATCCGGATGATATATATCAACTCAACGCGCTAAATGATCAAGTGCGAAAAGCCTACAACAGGTTTCAGAAGGTACTGAATAGAGCGGAATAAGGATCTGATATCTATCCTGGGTATATTGCTGTCATCACGGATATTCTTCCTTGAAGTCCTCCCATCTTTCCCGTGATTGAATGGCCGGAAGGAGAATACGCGCGCCCAGGTTATCGACCGGGTTGAGCCGGAGCATCCAGTTGAAGACATCTTCGGCCTCATCGAATCTGCTCAGGCGCCAGAGGCAGAGTCCGAATCCATGCAGGCAGCGGAAAAATGGTCGATTATCGATATGCCCCCAGGGCAACACCCCCTTAAAATCGGCGCCAAGTGAAAGTTCCCCGATCCGAACCCCGACTTCATAGTGGCGGATTGCCCCTTCGGCCCAGTGGTCGAAGTCTAAATTGCCGAGATGGGCATGAGCGTCCAGACAGCGGAGATCGGCCTGGCAGAGTTCCATCAAAATTTTGTTCGCCTCCTCGTAGTCTCCGGCTTCCTTATGGTCGTTAGCATCTTCGATGGGATCGGAGAATGGATCGTTATAATCCCTCCCGGGGACTACCTGTTCCATTTTGAAGGCCGGCCAGGGGCCCCGCTCTATTACCCGGACGATCCGATCATCGAGCGGTTCTCCTTCATCCCCCCAGTAAAAGATCGAGGGATCCCACATACCCTGCTCCTCAAGGCGAAGCGGCAGAAGCCCCAGAGCCTCTATATCCAGTCGCGTGGATTTAATCATTCCGGAGAGATATGGATTGCCGGCATAGCTCCATTGCTTTTTAGGGGCAATCGTAATAATCTCCCCGGGGACCACTTCAGTGAGACCGGCGGCGCGGAGCGTTATGCTCCGATCGCTTCCCGGGGGAGAGCAGCGGGCGGTGGTCCTCTTAACCGAGAGAACGATCAACTCAATGGGACCGCTCAGATCGAGGTCGGAAGGATCAATTTTGTGGCGGCGGTGGAGAATCTCGGCCGCGCTCCGTGGTGGGGACGGCGCAATCCCCAGCCACTTCCGATAGGCGGCAAGATAATCCGCTCCGCCTGAATGGGGAGAGAGCTCAATCTCGGCGGCCGCGATAGTATACTCGGAGCCATCCGCCCGGCGGCATTTCGCTGTAATCCCCCGGCGCGCGTTATCGACATAGTCGAATTCAATCACGGATACAGGTTCGTCGATAACAAACCCGTCGCAGGGGACGTTAATATTCTCCTGAAATGCCTGTCGAAAGGCCTGGAGTTGCTCATTTTCATCCAATATACCTATCGTGATATCTTCAGGCAGTTTATTCGGAATAGATGGCTCCCTGGTCATAATCTTTCTCCTTCTCTAAACCGGCAAATTAAACTTCTTCATATCCCGCCAGAAATTTTCACGCCGGTTGTCACAATGGCTAAATTATGTAACAGCAAAGACGGTGAAATCAAGCTAAAAATTTACCAAGAAATTTAACCCCGAAAGGTTCCCCTGAAAATTTCCGTTTTCTCGCTTTCGCGCGAAAGCGAGAAAGTGTATTATGGTGTAAATACAGAGGTCTTAGCAAACAGCCATATTTTTCTGAATTATTCAAGAATGTTTTGTGTGTCGATATCTAAGAACTTTTCCTCATTTTGAATCCTCTTCTCATCGGAAAAGTTTCGGAATGAGAATAAAGCTACACTACATATCCTCTTGCTATGGAAGAAATTATGATTGCGCGTTTTGTGGTCCCGGTCATTGTCACCATCTGTAACTTTTCTGGCCATTTTTTCGATTAATCTCTGTTGAAAAAAATAGTATTTTTCTCGAAGAGATAAAAAACACACAAGAGATTTTTGAAAATCATTCCCTCACGATTTGATCAGGGGTGGCTGTTTGCTAAGACCTCTGACGTTTGATATTTTCTCAGGTTATGGATTGTATGTCGGTATACGAATTCCACAAATGCGTGGAGCGATATCACGGCAATTACAAAGTACAAAGTTTCTCATGTCTAGACCAATATTTGTCAATGGCATTTGCTCAACTTACCTATCGCGAAAGTCTCCGCGACATCGAGGTATGCCTTCGCTCCATGCGCTCAAAACTCTACCATATAGGCATCCGAGGCAATATTGCCAGAAGTACCCTGGCCAACGCCAACGAAAACAGAGACTGGCGAATCTTTGCCGGCCATGCTCAAGTATTAATCAATATTGCTCGCAAGCTTTATCGAAACGAAGACTTCGGAGTCGAGTTGAAGGAAACAGTTTATGCTCTCGATTCTACGACAATCGATTTATGCCTATCGTTGTTTCCCTGGGCACGTTTTCGAAAACACAAAGGCGCCGTCAAGATGCACACCTTATTAGATCTACGAGGGAGTATCCCCTCTATGATCTGGATCACCGACGGAAAAGTCCACGATGTCAACATCCTGGACGAATTGATTCCCGAACCGGGTTCGTTCTATATTATGGATCGCGCTTATATAGATTTCTTTCGGCTATACTCTCTCCATCAATGTTCGGCATTCTTTGTAACTACGGCAAAGTCAAATTTTCAATTCAAACGAATCTATTCTCACAAGGTAGACAAGTCTACAGGTTTGCGATGTGATCAAACCATTCGGCTAACGGGCTCTAAGTCATCTCAGTATTATCCGGAAAAGCTCCGGCGCATTTCTTACGTCGATAAAGAAACTTTAAATAGATATGTTTTTCTGACAAACAACTTTGTATTATCTGCTCTGGTAATTGCAACACTATACAAGTGTCGCTGGCAAATAGAATTATTTTTCAAATGGATCAAACAACATTTACGAATCAAAAAGTTTTATGGGAATTCATCAAACGCCGTAAAAACCCAAATCTGGATCGCTATCTCTACATATGTAATGGTTGCTATCTTGAAGAAGCAGCTTAAATCAGAGTTAAGTCTCTACACAATTCTACAGATTTTGAGTGTTAACTTGTTTCGCAAAGATCCTCTGTCGCAAGTACTTACAGATTCCGGCTACATTAGCGAGAGCAGTGATTCAGATAACCAGTTGATATTGCCGCTCTTATAACCGGACAGTAGTGATTTCTTAGATAAAAAAATTGTGAAATGAAATCCAGGAGAGCCGGGATGTACCTTGAAGATCCAAATGCGGATTCCATAATAGAGGCGATCGGACCGGAGGGGATTCCAGCGCAGTCATTGCTTTT
>CAKZYZ010000340.1 GCA_937885075.1 uncultured bacterium
CCGGCGGAATTAAGGTCGACCACACCCTGGGCTGGAAGAGAAACGGATATTGCCAGCATTATAAAAACGGAGATACCTGTTATAATATAATTTCGCATCTGACGCCTCCCTGTATGACTATGTTATGATAATAGTGTAAAAAAGGGGGGAAGGAAAAACTGAAGATTTAAAAACGAATATCGAATATCGAACTCCGAATGTCGAATGTTGAAGTTGCCTCGCCTCGGCTTCTTTTACTTCGATATTCGGAGTTCGATATTCTGCGGTTCGATATTCGTTTTTTCCTTTTGCATTTTGCCTTTTTACTTTGCATCACTGTGTGATGCTGCCTTTTCCCTTTTTACTTTGCCTTTTCTTCCGCGCTCCGACAACCAACCCCGAGCCGGCGATCATACTTAAAATAATAAACGTGGCCGGCTCGGGCACGCATCCCTGCTGCTCGCCCCGATCAAGGTTGAGCATAAACGAATCCTTATTACCCTGATAATTAGCCCAGGTGGTGCCATCATCATGGACCGTGGCCAGATAAACATTCATCCCATCAAATACCTTCCAGGTAAAATCATGCGGATCGGTTGAGCCGGTCGGAGGGCCGTAAAAGGCGGACAGGCCATAGTAGTTGGCCAGGGTGTCGATCGTAGCCCGAAAACGAAGCGTCCCTCCCGCGTCCCAGGCCGCCACCTCACTCCCCAACCCGAATGCTCCCCCGAATATCTGCCCCCCGATCAGATCCCACTCCGCCGTCGGCGTCGGATCCGGGAAATAGGAGGCGTGGGCCGGAATAGACACGAACAGGGATAGAATAAATAGAACTGTGATGAATGATTTCATTATATGATCAGGTCATAAAGTTAAAAGTAAAAAGGCAAAAGGCAAAAATCCCTCTACCTCAGCCCCAATTAAAAGCGAATATCTGCTCGCATCCCGATTTTATCGGGGAAACCGCAGAACTCCGAATTTCGAATGTCGAAGTTGCCCCTACCTCGCCCCCAATTAAAAGCGAATATCGAATATCGAACACCGAATATCGAACACCGAACTCCGAATATCGAATGTCAAAGTTACCTTTGCCCTGGCTTCTTTTACTTCGACATTCGAAATTCGATATTCTGCGGTTCGATATTCGCTTTTAACTTTTTCCTTTTAACTTTTTCCTTTTAAATGTCTATCCTCCTAGTCTCTCCTTCTCTCTCAAAGACCGGAGGACTTCCGGAAGGAATAACCTCCCGGCCATTAACCCTGATCGTCAATATTTCTCCCGCCCGCGCCCCTTCATCCACGTCCTCGGTGGTTGGATCGTCGCCGTAAACCGCCATCAGGCCGTAAGCGCCTTTATCCTTAACCACCCACTTACCGCAAAGCGTTCCTTCCGGATCGAAGAACGTAACCACATCTCCCACCTCCAGATCTCCCGTCCCATAGACCACGATATACTTATAGCTGGTCCGCGGCGCATCCTCTGCTCCAGAAACGGATGTGATGAGAAGTGAGATAGAGAGAAGAATCAGGGCCATGATCCGGGCTGATTTGAACAAACTATTTTTTTTCATATCCTCACCTTTTTGAATGTTAACAAATGAATGTCCAATATCCAAATCCCCCTACCACAGCCCCTATTTAAAGGCGAATATCGAATATCGAACACCGAACTCCGAATGTCGAAGTTTCGCTTCGACTTGGTGTTTCCTTCGATGATTGCTTCGTCACTTCACTCTTCGCAATGACACCGGTCATAAGGAGCAGTGATTATGCCCTTTTACTTTATTTTTATTATTCTGCAGTCGCGTTTCTCTTTTTTATGTCGAAGTTGCCTTGCCTCGGCTTCTTTACTTCGACATTCGATATTCGGTGTTCGATATTCTGCGGTTCGCTTTTTAAACTTTTTACTTTTTCCTTTTTACTTGAATTACCAGGAACCTACGGTTCTCTGTAATTCAAATTAATCGACATTCCATCCTTAAGCTTAATCCACGCCCCATAACCGGGCTGAACAAACTTTAATGACCAGAAAAACCACGGAACACTGCTGTCATACGCCCGTACCCCGTAAGGCGCCGAGTACATGATCTGAATGCTGTCAATCTTGTTGAAGTCGGCATCACTGAGATTAAAGGCCGCCTTCAGCATGTTCGTCACACTGGAGTATCCCCGGCTGACAGTGACATCCGAGGAACTCTCCGGAGAGTGATCAAATCCCTCCGTGTAAAAACAGGTCTTCGGAAGAATACTGACCAGGTTCCAGCCCGAACTGAGTCCGATAGCGGGATAGCTGGACGAGCAGGGTACCCGGGATCCTTCCAGAATCAGGGTATCGGCCTGCGCCATATTTATCCACAATCCCTGATCCGGACTCTGATAGTCCAGTGAGTTCTGCCACTCCGGCTGAAACTGCCCGTAATACTTCCATTCCCCGCCCGGATGCCTCACCATCGAGGAGGTGAAGTTCCCCAGCGAGTCCTTGAATCGGGAACTGTTGAAGAAACCTCCCCAATCATTGGAACTAACCTGGGTCTTGGTCACACCTTCCATCAATCCCGACGGGATATTATCCTTATACCAACTGGTGTTGACCGTGTAGCTGATCAGGTTCCAGCCCGTGTGCAGCGGGATCGCCTGCCCCCCCGAACTCGCGTTCTGAGGATCGACCAGCATCCCCGCGATCTGATAGAACCGATACTCGGCCAGATTACTCCACCCATCCCCGTCCGGATCGCCCGCCGCGCCGTTATCTCCAATCGCGCTATCCTTATCCAGCCCATAGTTATCCTCCCACCAGTTGGGCAGGCCATCACTGTCCGCGTCTCCATTCAGGTCCAGGAAACCGAAGTTCGCCTCCCAGTTCCTTGCGGTCATCAGGTAGGTATACGCATATTCCAGACCATTATGATGATCATAATTCGCGTCCTGCCCTCCCACCGTCACATCCGGCTTATCCGCCGAGAGCGTCTCGCTGGCGGTAATAGTCATATTCATTAACTCTTCCAGGTAGATCGGGTCCGGACTGGGGTTGATCGTGAAAGTCGGGCCTTCCAGATCATAGCTGACCGCTCCCGCCTCGGTCTGAATACTGAAGTTCCCCGCCGCGTCGGTCGTTTTGACCACGATGTCCCCATCGGTTTCATTCCCATCCACCGTGATTTTATAAGTAAACCCTCCGGCATCAGAACCCGAAACCCAGTCAGCCTCCCGGCCTCCCAACCGGACATAGTCAGGATGCCCGCTATTTCCCAGTTTCCCGGAGAGGTCCGCCACATCAAAGGTGATATCCACCGATCCTCCCATCCCGATCATGGCGGGATTAGCCTGGATATTGGAGGTTACCGGATCTTCCTTGTCGATGTAGTAGGTCTCCAGATTGGCCGACTCCTGGTTGGGTGACTTTCCCACCGGTTCATCCATCCCGTAGAAATAGAGATCATGGGTCGTCACCGTCCCCCCGGACCCCGAAAGCGGGATCGCCGAAGCATATTCCCCGTAACTCCCCGCTCCTATCTTGTAGTAGATCGTGCCCGCCTCGTTGATCGAGAGCGTGACGTTCCGGTCGGTATTATAGTATCCCCCCGCGGGATTGGCCGAGGTAACCGGCGGGGTACTGTCCAAAACAACCGTAAAACTATAATTATCGACCGTCCCCGTCACATTGCCGCCTTCATCGTCCGAGATGGTGGCGGACTGGGTGAAGTTCACGTTGGTACTCTCCAGGGGAGCGTCCGGCTTGACCTTGAAGTTCAGGGTATAGATCAGGTAGGTCTGGGCTTGCGCGTCCCAATCCGGCCCTTCGGTATTGGCCATCAGGTACTGGGCCGTGATCCAGGTCCCGTCGTCTTCAAAGGCGACATTGGTATAGCTCGTCTCCCAGGTGATCGAGCAGACCTGATCGATCTTATTGGTCAGGGTCACATCGGTAAAGATCGCCTTGCGGTACTTGATATAGGCATAGACCTGGGAGATCCCGGTGGTCTGATCCGGGGTCAGCTTGCAGTCCAGACTGTAACTGCTGTTCCGCTCCAGGCTGGTATGGCTGTTGGTCTCGGTCAAGGACATGTTGACTAAAGCAGGTGAATCGGAAGCTGATAAAACCGCTATTGTCAACAACGCGATAATGGAAAATAAATATCTATTCATTGTTTTCATCCGATTCACCCGCTTTAGTAATGAATAAAAAGCGAATATCTGCTCGCATCCCGATTATTTCGGGGGAACCGCAGAACACCGAACTCCGAATGTCGAAGTTCCCTCGCCTCACCCTCTTTTCCTTCGATATTCGACATTCGATATTCGATATTCTGCGGTTTGCTTTTAAATACTTCGATATTCCGCGGTTCTCTTTCATTATTAATCTTTTGTTCGCTTAAATTTTACCCTTTATTTTTTGTGGCTGTTTTAATGCTCTTTACAAAAATTGAGATCAATTGGTCGCACTCACCAATCACGGGATCAAGCTTGCTCAACGGCTTAATTAACTCCGCTTTTCTAATTATTAGAAGCCCCACTTTTGACTCTCTCAATTCTTTTAAACATATTTTCATCTTATGAATAAAATCAGCGCGAGATTCAGCACTCTGTGCTTCACCATAATTCAACGCCGGCGAAGTACCACTCCTCACTAATTGGCCGGAAATATGATTCCCAGTTTTTGTCTTGGGCAATAACTCGATAATCCGAATTATTTTAACAGCGAAATCAATTAATCTATCTTCAAGATCATATTGTTGTTCTTCGGTCATTTTTTCCTTCAATATTCGACATTCTGCGGTTCCCCCGAAATAATCGGGATGCGAGCAGATATTCGCTTTTTTAACTTCGACATTCGATATTCGACATTCTGCGGTTCGATATTCGCTTTTTTAACTTCGACATTCGATATTCGACATTCTGCGGTTCGATATTCGCTTTTTTTAACTTCGACATTCGATATTCGACATTCTGCGGTTCGATATTTGCTTTTTTAACTTCGATATTCGCTTTTCAAATCTTCCTTTTGACTTTTTACCTTTTCCTTGCGCTCAACTGTCAACCGCCAACCGTCAACTGTCAACCGTCCTACGGCGCGCGTCTCCAGTTAATTCCAACGGTAGAGCTGCTGCTCCCCGGATTATCAAACTGATCATCCCCGCTGACCGCGATCACTCCCCAGTCCTCGTTATTCCAGGCATCGTTCCCGGCCATGTCATAGCCGTGAACCTTCACGAAACTTGTATTCTCCGTCCCCAGTACCGGATAAGTATAGGTATAACGAAGTCCGCTGTGGCTGTCATAGGCGGCGCTATGCCCGGCAATACTCACCGCCGTCAGGCTCGTATCCAACTCCTCGGAAGCGTCAAAGGTGATGGTCAGCGTATCTCCATTATAGGCCGGATCCGGGCTGAAGCTGACCGGGGTAAAGGTCGGATCGCTCATGTCGATAATCACACTCAAACTGGTATCAACGGTCTGATTCCCGGAGTCGTCCGTCACCGCAATCCGGATCGGGCGCGGGCCCTCCGCGTCACTCGCCTGCACATGATAGGTATAACTGTAATTGGGATAGCTTCCCCCCGGGGTAAAGGCATGGTTGTTGACCGATACTTCCGTGGCCGCCGGAAGTTCATCCACCGTGAAATTGGCCGTAACCTGACTCCCCAGGTTCGCGATCTCCGGCGTCCGGGAGAGACCCGAGAGGGTCAGCTTGACCATGTCAATCGTGTAGGTCTCGATGTTGAAGGAGGCTTCCTGGTTCCCCCAGTAATCCTGCCCGAAGAATTTTATCACCCCGGTAATCGCCCCGGGGTGTGAGGCGTCATTTATCGGAAGCTGGACACTCCCTCCTTCGGCCACCCATGAACTGCCGGTGGTGGGCTCGGAGACCGGAGGCTCTCCCACTTCGTAATAGACCTTCTGGAGATCGTCGTAGTTGGGCGAGGTGCTCTCATCCAGCCTCACCAGGGTGGAGTTCCCCTGAATCAGCGTCCGGCCGGTCGGGATAGCATAGGTATTGGGCGGTGTCACATCCGCGACCACCGTGATAGTACCGTTATTGGCCGATCCCAGGACCGACGATGTCCCTCCTCCAACCAGCCGCTCCTCCACCGCCACCGTTACCTGGAAAGGAAGATGGCTGACTCCCAGCGCCGCCGCGTTCTCCACCCGAAGACGGAAAGTCACCAGTGTCTTGCTTGAATTTCCATTGACGGTAAAGTAGTTGGGCGACCCGGTCACCTTGATCCCCTTGGAGTAATATACCAGCCCCTCGGTCAGGGTGTTTACGGTATTGACGGTGAAGGAGTAGCCGGTGATATAGTCATGAACCAGGATTGGCGCTTCCTTGAAATCCTCGGATTCATAAGCAAAATCCGCCTGAACCCCGGCGATTTTGACCGATTCGCTGTCATTGTTCTGCAAAATCACGCTGATCTCATAGATCCCGTTCCGCTCCCACTGGTCGGTGGCGGTGGAGAAATCGATATCCACTTCAGAAAAAGCTGAGGGAAGATAGATCAAAAAGACACCAAGCA
>CAKZYZ010000341.1 GCA_937885075.1 uncultured bacterium
GATTAGAGATGTGGAGTTAGAGAAGAAGATGATGACACTGAGAGCGAAACCATAATAAAATAATTTAAAATTGTTGTTGTTGTATTTTTGTTGTTTTTTTTTTTTTTAATGATACGGCGACCACCGAGATCTACACTCTTTCCCTACACGACGCTCTTCCGATCTACTGGAACAATTTCACCGGAAGTTATTCAAGAACTAAAACGAATCCTAATCCTGAAACTGAATCATGAAAATACTTGTTATCAATGAACCATTTGTTCCTTATTTCTGCCGGACGCAGCGCTGGGCAGCCCGAACCAGGGGAAGGGTCTTACGGCCCCCGGATTGGCTGGCTTACGCGACCGCGGTTCTGGAGAAGGACGGTTTTGATGCGGAGCTATATGATTTCCCTGCCCGTAATTGGGGAAAACCTCAACTGAGGGAATTGATCAGGAAAAAGCAGCCCCGTTATGTTGTCCTGGATTCAACCACCCCTTCTATTTATTCCGATATCGAGTGTGCCGGTATCGCGAAAGAAGAAGCGGATAGCGTAATAATCATGGTAGGTCCTCATGCCAGCGCGGTACCGGATGAAACCCTGGAGATCTCAAAGGGAAAAATAGATATAATCGTTCGGGGTGAATATGACTATTCCGTGAGAGATATTATCCGCGCCCTGGAGGATGGGAGTAACCTGGAAAATGTACCGGGCATCTCTTACCGAAAGAAAGGGCAGATCGTGCACACGCCCCACCGGCCATTGATTGAGGATCTGGATGCTTTACCATTACCGGCCTGGCATCAGCTGGATATTCTTAAGTACTACGCGGGGGATAAACTATACCCATATATGAATATTATCGCCGGACGGGGTTGTCCATTTCGATGTATCTTCTGTCTCTGGCCACAGGTGATGCATGGGCGCCATTATCGACTGCGTTCCGCTAAAAACGTGGTAGATGAGATGGAATATAATCTCTCAAACTGGCCGAAGATCAAGAAAGGTGAGTTATTTTTTGAAGATGATACATTCACTATTAATAGGGAGAGGGCCTTTGAAATCTGCCAGGAATTGTTAGATCGTAAATTGGGAGTAACCTGGTCCGCTAATGCCCGCTCCGATACTTATGACCTTGATCTCTTCAAGAAGATGAAAGAGGCCGGCTGCCGGGATCTGGTAGTGGGGTTCGAATCAGGTGACCAGGCGATACTGAACCGTATCAAAAAGGGGATCACTCTGAATCAATCCCGGGAATTTATTCGAACCGCCCACAGGGCCGGACTGCTCGTTCACGGCTGTTTTGTCATTGGTCTCCCGGGAGAGACAGAGAGTTCAATTAAAACAACCCTGCGATTCGCGATGGAGGCCAATCTGGATACACTGCAGTTCTCGGGCTCCATTCCATTTCCGGGCACTGAATATTATGATTACTGCAAAGATGAAGGTCTTATCAAAGCTACTTCATGGGCTGATTGGCTGGATGAGGGAGAACAGACCACAGTGGTGGAGTACCCCAATTTGACCAAAACACAGATTAACCACTACGTTGATAAAGGGCTGCGGGATTTTTACTTCCAGCCTCGTTTTATGTTCAAGTTTTTATTCAATACCCGCTCTTTCTCTGATCTAGATCGGAAGAGCACACGTCTGAACTCCAGTCACACTG
>CAKZYZ010000342.1 GCA_937885075.1 uncultured bacterium
GAGATCTACACTCTTTCCCTACACGACGCTCTTCCGATCTCCTCTCCGGCCCGGTTTCTCCGGATTCCCGCCTTGATCCCCGTCTGCCTTACGCGATTGGGAAATTGGCCTGTGAACAGTATATTAAGTTCTTCCGGAAGATAGGGAAGATCGATAGTTATGTTATCCTCCGTTTCTTCGGGGCTTATGGACCTTTTGAGCCCCCCCGCAAGATCTATTCCCGCCTGGTCCGGGCGTTTGCTATCGACAAGAAGAACGAATATACCATCCGGGGCGACGGCAGGAACCTGATTGACGCGATGTTTGTCGAAGATACAGTCCGGGGGGTGAAAAGTGTTCTGGAAAGTCCGGAGAATGATCTGATCCTTGATTTCTGTCTTGGAAAACCCTATACAATTAAAAAATTAGTGGAAGAAGCCGCCCGGATATTTAATCTGGAGGTCAGGATTAATCTGGAGGGAGAGGTGCCGGAATACATTGATTTCCGGCCCTCCCCCCGGAAGATGGAAGATATCTTCGGTTTCACTCCCACTATCCCACTGGATAAGGGGTTGCCGATTCTGGCGAAATACTTGGAAAGTGGAAAAAATATGAATATGCAAACATATAACCAATATTGAAGAAGAAATTTTAAATCAATTCGTGTAATTCGCGAAATTCGTAGTTCTTTTCTTTTGAATTAGCGAAGATTCGCGAGATTCGCGGTTTAATCAGTTGTGAAGCTAAGTTCTTTACTGCTTCGGAATTTCAATAAGCTCGTAGTGCAGGACTTCAGTCCTGCCCAACGAAGGCAGGACTAAAGTCCTGCACTACGAGGTTGCGCCATAGGCACTAATTTATTTAAGATGAAAAAAAACAAAGAAAAAATTCTAATAACCGGCGGAGCCGGTTATGTCGGCTCGGTTATGGTGGAACTCTTCTTGAAGAAGGGCCACCCGGTTACTATTCTGGATGATTTTCGTTATCGACCTACCTCTCTGCTTCATCTCTGCCAGTCTCCCCACCTGAGTATTGTTCGGGGCGATGTACGGGATCGAGCGGTGGTGAAGCCTCTGGTCGCCGGGGCGGATGTTATTATCCCCCTGGCCGCGGTAGTGGGAGCTCCGGCCTGTGCTCTTCATCCTCAGGACTCGAAGAGTATCAATGTCGGCGCGATCAAGCTGATCAATCAACTGCGGGGGAAACGACAGAAGGTTCTCTTTCCGGTGACCAATAGCGGATACGGGATTGGAGAGAAAGGAGTATTCTGTACCGAGAAATCTCCCCTCCGCCCTATCTCCCACTATGGCAAACAGAAAGTGGAGGCTGAGAAAGTTCTGATGGAGAAGGGGAATGTAATCGCTTTCCGCCTGGCAACCGCTTTTGGTATCTCTACCCGGATGCGGGTGGATCTGATGGTCAACGACTTTACCTATCGGGGGGTTAAGGAAGGGTGTATCGTTCTCTTTGAGGAGCATTTTAAGCGTAATTATATCCATGTCCGGGATATATCCCGGGCATTTTATCTGGGCTGGGAGAACTTCACCCGGATGAAGAACGAAGTCTATAATGTCGGCCTCAGCAATGCCAATCTCTCCAAACTGGAACTCTGCCGGGTGATAAAGAAATATCTCCCCAATCTGGTAATCATAGCATCTGATATAGGTAAAGACCCCGATCAGCGGGATTATATTGTCAGCAACGAAAAGATAGAGAAGGCCGGATTCAAACCCCGCTATTCGCTGGACTACGGCATCAAAAATCTGATTAAGGCCTATACGTTTTTAAAAGATTCGATTTATGATAACCTATAGCTGTATAGCAGGACGATGAAGAAAGTAATCAGTAAGCAGTGAGCGGTAAGCGGTCGGCGAGGCACCCTGGTGTTGTTATTACTGCTAACTGCTAACCGCTTACCGCTTACTATCTTTTAATATTGCCAAAAAGGATCCGAGAATGATGAGTAAGAAATCAATACTAGTAACCGGAGCCTCCGGGTTTCTCGGAAGGCATATTGTGCCGGTTCTGGAGAAGAGATACCCGGATACGGAAATAATAGCTCTCTCCTCTAAAGATTACGATCTAACCGAACAGGTTCAGGTCCGAAAGATGTTTGAGGACCATCATCCCGACCGGGTGATCGCTCTGGCCGGTTATGTGGGGGGTATCGGGGCCAATGTCGCTTATCCGGCCGAGTTTTTCTATCTCAACTTGATGATTCAGACTATGACCATCCATGAAGCCTGGAGGTCAGGGGTGAAGAAACTCCTGACCGCCATCGGTGGATGTAGTTATCCGTCCACCGCCTCCTCTCCCATCAATGAGGAACAGATGTGGGGAGGTCTTCCAGCTTTTGAAAGCACACCGTATTCGGTGGCTAAGAAGATGGCCATTATTCAGTCGGAAGCCTACCGCCGCCAGTATGGCTTTAACTCCGTCGTTCTGATCCCGGGCAATGTCTACGGAGAGTATGACAATTATGAGGACGGCAATTCCCATGTTGTTCCGGCCATGATCAGGAGATTCTATGAAGCTAAGCTGGAAGATCTCCCGGAAGTGGTAATGTGGGGGAGCGGCAAACCTACCCGGGATCTGGTCTACGCGGCGGATGTTGCTCAAATCTTTCCCTACTTCCTGGAAGAGTATGACAGTTCCGAACCGATCAATATATCCACCGCGGTCTCAACTTCGATTAAGGAACTGGCCGAACTGACCGGCGAGTTAACCGGATATTCCGGTAAGATAAGCTGGGATGCCTCTAAACCGGACGGTAAGATTTTAAAAATATTTGATAACCGAAAGATGAAGGAACTGGGGCTGGACTGCCCGACTTCTCTCCGGGAGGGGTTGCGGAGAACTATCGATTGGTTCGCGGAAAACTACGACAGGGGGACGGTACGGCTGTGAAAGTGTTTATCCTCGGCGGCAAAGGTTTTATCGGATCCGCCTTTGTGCGGTTCTGCGAAAAAGCGGGTATCGATTATGACTGTATCGATCTGGATAATTATGAGGAATTCAAAGGTCGCGACTGCGATATCCTGATAAATGTCGCCGGGAACTCCAAGAAGTATCTGTCAAACGAGAGACCGGTCGAGGACTTCCGTTTCTCGCTGGAGGCGCTGCTATCTTCCTTCTTCGATTTTTCCTTCGGCAAGTATATCTACTTATCAAGTATAGATGTATATACCGATCACGAAGACCCCGCCTCTAACCGGGAGGATTCGATTATTGATATCGAAAAAATATCTAACTATGGGTTTCATAAATACCTGGGGGAACGGATGGTGGAGCACTACCTCTCCGACTGGCTGATCATCCGCCTGGGCGGTGTGCTGGGGCCCGGTTTGAAAAAGAATCCGGTCTTCGACCTCATCCATGACGTCCCCCTCCGGGTGGACGTAAAATCGGAGTATCAATATCTTACCACCGATTATCTGGCTGAACTGGTATTTGGTCTGATTAAGAGGGAGAAATGGGGGGAGATATTCAATATCTGCGGGGAGGGGACTGTTGCATTAAAAGAGATAAGCTCCTGGCTGAAGAAGACACCGCATGATCACACCGAGAATCTGTCGCGGGAAAGATACGAAGTCAGCAACGAGAAAATAAGCCGGTTCTTCCCTATGCCCGATTCTCGCGAAGTGGTGCTGAATTTTGTCATGGGAATAATCTGAGAAGAATAGATCACAATAAAGTGATTGTACTATAAAACGATAAAATTTTTCGGAGAAAAATTTTAATATGATAATTTCACAAACTCCGGTTCGGGTCAGTTTCTTCGGCGGGGGGACCGATTTCCCGGAATACTTCAACCGCTACGGCGGCGCGGTACTCTCCACGACCATCGATAAGTTCGTATATCTCTCCGTCAACTACCTCAGTAACTTCTTTGACTACCGAATTAAAGTCTCTTATTCCAAGACCGAACTGGTCAATGATATCAAAGATATTGAACATCCGGCGGTCCGGGCCTGCCTGGAACATCTCGGGATTACCTCCAATATTGAGATCAACTATTTCTCCAATCTCCCTGCCCGGACCGGTCTGGGGACATCTTCCTCCTTTGTAGTCGGTCTCCTTCACGCGCTCTATGCCTATCAGGGAAGAATGGTCTCAGCCCGGCGGTTGGCGGAGGATGCTGTCTATGTGGAACGGGTCTTGATCCCGGAAAATGTCGGTTATCAGGATCAGTATGCCGCCGCTTTCGGGGGATTGAATTATATATCTTTTCAAGACAAGGATTCAGCACGGGTAGAGAAGGTTATCTGCTCTCAGCAGTCTATACGGTTGCTGCAGGATAATCTGCTGCTCTTATATACCGGTATTCAGCGCTACTCGGACGCGATCCAGAAGAAGCATGTCTCCGGGATCGACAAGAATCTGGGGTCACTCGATGCCCTCGCCGGGATGGCCTCCCGCGGGCGTGATATCTTATGCGGGCCGATCGGTGATCTTAATCAGTTTGGCCGATTGCTGGATGAGGGGTGGCAGTTGAAAAAGAGTATCGGTAGCGGGGTCAGTAATCCGGAGATTGACAATATGTATAGCCGGGCCATCAAGGCCGGTGCCCTGGGCGGGAAATTACTCGGGGCCGGCGGAGGAGGATTTCTTCTTCTCTACGTGGAACCGGAGAAGCAAAGTTCGGTCCGATCCGCTCTCTCCGATTTATTGGAAGTAGATCGGAAGAGCGTCGTGTAGGGAAAGAGTGTAGATCTCGGTGGTCGCCGTATCCTTT
>CAKZYZ010000343.1 GCA_937885075.1 uncultured bacterium
CTCGGGACAATAAATGAGATAATACTGGAGTACTGGAGTAATGGAGTGATGGGGGCGCCTTCCCAACACTCCAATACTCCAATATTCCAGAACAGTTGCCCGGAGCAAAGCGACGGGCTATGTTCTAATGATATTTATCACCCCAACTATTGCTATAGATGAAAGCGAGATCAGGGAGGAGTTTATCCGTGCTTCCGGTCCGGGCGGACAGAATGTCAACAAGGTGTCGACCGCTGTCCAGCTCCGGTTCGATGTCGGGAACTCTCCCTCTCTCTCTGATGAGATCCGAGCGCGGTTGATCAGGCTGGCCGGCCGGCGGATCACATCGGATGGGATCCTGATTATTGAAGCGAAGCGTCTTCGGACCCAGTCCGGCAACCGCCGGGACGCGATGGATCGGCTGGTCGATCTGGTCCGGCGGGCGGCCCATCCTCCCCGTTCCCGGCGGAAGACCTATCCGACCCGGGCGTCGAAAGAGCGGAGGCTGGAGGCCAAGCGCCGGCGGAGCCGGGCCAAGAACCTGCGCCGATCTGTTTCGGTGGAGGATGAGGCATGAGAGAAAAAAGGTAATCAGTAAACAGTGATCAGTAATCAGTTGGCTGGGCGCGGCGTACTGATAACTGATCACCACTTACTGATTACTATCATTTAAAGGGAACCCGATGCTGAATATTAAGAAACTACAATCAATTCTTGAACAATATCCGTCATTCCGTTCTCGTCAGGCCAACCGGGCTGTATTCCGGGAACTGGCCGGGTCCTGGGGTGAGGTAACGAATTTGCCGAAGGACCTTCGGGAGATACTGGAGAGGGAGTGCCCGCTGGCGATTGAAGCGGAGATAGTTACGGCCGATGGCGGGAAGACCGCGAAAGCCGTTATCCGCCTTGATGGCGGAGTTGTCATCGAGACGGTTCTGATGCGTCACCGGGGGGGGCGGAATACGGTCTGCGTCTCTTCCCAGGCCGGGTGCCCGCTCGTCTGCGATTTCTGTCTGACCGGACAGAGGGGATTCACCCGGAATCTCACCGCGGACGAGATTGTCGGGCAGATTCTCTGCTTTGCCCGTCTCCTCAAGCCGGAAGGTGAGCGGATAAGGAATGTGGTCTTTATGGGGATGGGAGAACCGTTTCTGAACTATAACGCGGTGATGGAGGCAATCCGGATGATGAACGATCCGGAAGGGCTGAAGATCGGCGGACGGAGGATCTCCATCTCAACTATCGGGATTATCAAGGGGATTAAAAAGCTGGCCCGGGAACCGATTCAGGTTAACCTCGCGCTCTCTCTCCATATCCCGGATGATCGCCTCCGATCTCGATTGATCCCCGTAAACAAGGAGCACCCGATCGGAGATGTATTGGAGGCTGTCGCCGGATATATAGAAAAAACCCGCCGGAAAGTAATGATCGAATATCTGCTCCTGGACGGGATCAATGATTCTCCGGATGACGCCGCAAAACTGGTCAGCCTTCTGAAGAGATATTTACGGCACCTCTACTATGTCAATCTGATTACCTATAATCCCACCGGAAAATACCGGTCTCCACCCCGGAACCGGATCGAGAAGTTTCAAAAGGCCCTGGAAGATGCCTCCATCACCGTCACCCTCCGCTACCGCTTCGGCCGGGAGATCAAGGCCGCCTGCGGGCAGTTAGCGGGCGGGTGATGCTGTAATAAGAGTTGAGACCAGTATCCCCAGGAGAATCCAGATACCGGTGGAGGCCAGGATCTCAAAGATCCCGTAGCGTAAGATTAAGACGATGGATTGCAAAGTGTGTTATTATTAGATAATATTCTTTTACACGGATCTTACAATGGTAAACCGAATCAGGCACCTCCGGCTGAAAGCTGGGATAACGAGGCGTAGGTGACAACTTTAGGCACTTTAGCGCACTTTAGGCACTTTCAACTTTTTCTTAAGGAGGATATTATGGACTTATTTCAAGCGATCAGAGAGAGGTATAGTTATCGGGGTCCATTCCAGGGAGATCCGATTCCCCGGGAGGATCTGAGACGGATCGTGGAAGCGGGACTTCTGGCCCCCTCGGGGAAGAACGCCCAGACTACCGGATTTGTGATTGTGGATGATCCGGGGTTGGTGAGAGAGATTGGCGGCATGCATCCGGGGAATAAAGCTCTCCAGCAGGCCCGGGCTCTGATTGCCTGCATAATTGATCGTGACCCCCCGCCGGTTTATGAGGGAATGGATTTTCAGATCGAGGATTGCGCCGCGGCGGTAGAGAATATGCTTTTATCCATTACCGCGCTGGGATACGGCTCGGTCTGGGTGGACGGCTGGCTTCGGCGTGAAGGCCGGGCGGATAAGATCGGGCGGCTGCTGGGAGTTCCGGATTCCAAGGTTGTGCGGATATTATTACCGGTTGGTATTCCGACCGAACCGGGGGCGCGTCCGGTGAAAATGCCGTTTGGGGAAAGGGCGTGGTTTAATCGATGGGGCGGATGAGCAGGGGATAGAAGGGAAGAACACGGAGTAGCAGGGAGGAGAGGGGAGACGCGGCTGTCAGACTGATTCGACCAGTCCGACCGGTCAGACTTCTCGGATCGGTCCGATCCGACTGATCCGTCCGATTACAAAATGGACGGGTCGGGGAAAAGAAATAAAAAATGATTGAGAACCAAATATATGTTCCGACAAATAATCTCGTTAACAACTTCTAATCGGGAGGAGTTGCTGGATATTACCGGCGAGGTGGCGGCGATAGTGGGGGAGAGCGGTGTTAAAGATGGTCTGCTCTCTCTTTACGCTCATGGCGCCACCGCGGCGATTATGATTCAGGAGAACTGGGATGCCAGTGTCCCCCTGGACATGATCGCTCTGCTGCGGAAGATCGCTCCCCGCGGAGTCTGGCTCCATGACCGGCAGGATGGAAACGGCGATGCCCATCTCAAGGCCGGCTTAATCGGTCCCTCCGAAACTATCCCGGTAATAGACGGTCGAGCGGGGCTCTCCACCTGGCAGGGGATCTTCTTCTGTGAGTTTGACGGTCCGCGGGCGGAGAGAACTGTGGTATGCACTGTTGTGGGTGATTGAATAGCAAGACCCTATCTAAAGCCTATCCTTTTTAAAAAAGCTAATTTAAACCACGAAGTACACGAAGATCACGAAGGTTTTTTGAAGAATGTGTTAAATCTGGATTGTTTTCAAATATTCTTCGTGTCCTTCGTGACCTTCCTGTTGAATTAATCATGAATAATTTATTAAGATGGGGAATATTATCTACTGCCCGGATTAACCGGCGGATTATACCTCCAATAAGAGAGGATTCCCGTTCGGAACTTATCGGCGTCGGGGGGCGGAATCAGACACGGACCGGGAAATTCGCTGACCGGTGGAAGATTGACCGGAGATATGCTTCATACGAAGCCCTCCTCTCCGATCCGGAGATCAACACTGTCTATATCCCTCTCCCCAACAGTATGCACTGCGAATGGGTTATCCGGGCGGCGCAGGCCGGGAAAAATATTCTCTGTGAGAAACCGTTGGGACTTTCCGTGGAGGAGATTGATCAGATGGTCGCGGCGGCCCGGGAAAACGGGGTGGTCCTGCTGGAAGCGATGGCTTACCGGATGCATCCTCAGTATGCCGGATTAAGAGAACTCCTCAATAACGATCTTATCGGGAAGATACGTCTGATCCGGGCGCAGTTCAGTTTCACTCTTCCGGATGGTGATGGGAATATTCGCTGGTCCAAAGAGTTGGGCGGCGGGGTTCTTCTGGACGTGGGGTGTTACCCGATAAGTTTTGCCCGGGGGGTAGCCGGGTCTCTGCCGGTGGGAGTCTCTGCCAGCCAGGTTATAGGTCCAACCGGAGTTGATGTTATTTCAGCCTCTCAACTGCTCTTCCCCGGGGGGTTGATAGCGGAGCTGGATTGTTCTTTCGTGCTCCCTTTTGGAGTAAGGGCGGAGGTGGTGGGCGAGAGAGGTGTGCTGCGCATTCCCAACCCCTGGCAGCCGGATATTGACGGCAAATCAAGCGGTCTGATTCATATCGCCCCGGATGATACCGAGACCGTGATACCCACCCGGGTGGTTGATCCATATCTCTGTGAGATAGAGGCGATGGAGAAGGCTGTGCTGGATGGGGAGCAGCCGGATTATTCTCTGGCAGAAAGCCGGGATAACGCGGAGATTATTGCGGCTTGCTATCACTCGGCGTGTGGTGGAAACGTCGGACGGGGTGTAAAGAAGTTGAAAGTGCCTAAAGTGCCTTAAGTTGGAAGTTATCGCCTCGCCACGCTGTGCTGAATAGCTGGACACGGTTTACCTGGCTGGAAGGGCTGAAATGGCTGAATCTCCTCGATATTTCGGTTGACTTCCCCGGATCACTGAGTAAACTCCCCCCCTTTAAAGAAAACTCAGCCCTCACTTTGTTCGGGCAGAGTTCTGAAGTTAAAAGTGCCTAAAGTGCCTAAAGTCAAAAAAACGCCGCGGCGCCGCAAGGGGGGCGTTATATTGTTTAAATTTTAAACAATTATTGTTCCGATATTTTTTTATCTAAGGATATACAATATCAGTAAAGTTTCGCGACAGAGATATAAGGAGTGAATATTTATGATTGAGAAGAAGAAAACCGTTAAGAAAGCAACCGGCGGGAAGAAAACTACTACCCGAAAAACTACTGCCCGGAAAGTAACTACTGCCGGATCGACAGTTAAAAAGACCGCGAAAAAGCCTGCTGCCCGCGCCAAGCCCGGGAAGAGAGCAGCCGTGAAACCGGCCGTTAAGAAGACTGCGGTCAAATCATCCATTCCCGCGCCGGAGAAGATGCAATGGGAAGAGATATATGAGATGGAGATTGTTACCAGGGCCAGATGGTGGAATCGTAACCGGGACGTGGGCACGATCGCCGGGATTAATCGCCGGATGGCCTTCGGGGGATACCAGGATGTTATCCGTGACGCCGACCGGGCCTATGAAAGTGCTATCTGGAAGATAGCGGGGGAGATCCTGGGTAGACGCGATAAGATCCGCCTGGTTATCGTGGCCGGACCCAGTTCCTCCGGCAAAACCACGACTGCCCTCAAGCTCTGTGATGCTCTCCGGACTATGGGCGAGGATCTGAAACTCCTTCCCATGGATAATTACTTCTGGAACCTGAAAGATCAGCCCCAGGATGAATACGGCGATCATAATTTTGAGTCACCCGAAGCTCTGGATATCAAGACAATCAATCAGAACCTCCGGGATCTTCTGGCCGGGAAGGAAGCCTCGATCCCTATCTACGATTTTATGACGGGGAAACGGAAGAAAGTCCGGGAAAAAATGAAGCTGGCCGAAGGGCAACTTCTGGTAATAGAAGGTCTGCATGCCTTTCATGGTTCCATGACTGCCGGGATCCCGGCTGAGAGTCAGTTCCGGGTATATATCGAGACCATCTGCCAGCTGCAGGATAAAGACTATAACTTTATCCCCTGGACCGATCTCCGGCTTCTCAGAAGGATGGTTCGGGACAATCTTCACCGCAACTACTCTCCCATGAAGACACTCGGGCACTGGCATTATGTCAGGGAATCCGAGAAGGAGTATATCGTGCCTTTCATCGGGGAGGCGGAAGCGGTAGTCAATGGGTACCTCCCCTACGAGCTTCCGGTCTATAAGAAGTACCTCTATGAGCCTTTGAAAGAAGCCGTGGAGAATTATGCCGAGCAGACCGGGAAAGAAGATGCTTATCGGAGAGCATTGAGGTGCTTGAGTTATCTGGAAGAGATAGACGAACTGGAAGATGATTCGGTTATCTCCCCCACTTCCCTGATCCGCGAATTTATCGGGGGGAGTGTTTACAAATATTAGTTGTAACCGGATTATCAAAGTAGTAATCTTAACTAATATAGAACTGAGCCCTCGGCTTTGCCTCGGGCAACTTTTCCTCTAAGGAAAGCAGGAAATCAGGAGAATTTAAAATACTCTCCCCTCCTGTCTTCCTGCTTTCCTTAGGGGTTATTGTCCCGAGACTTAATATTAAATAACTCGGGATCCCGAAGTATTTCGGGAAAATTCCGAAGCAGGAACTTAGCGCCTTCGGCGCAACCTCGTAGTGCAGGACTTCAGTCCTGCCCAACGAAGGCAGGACTGAAGTCCTGCACTACGAGGTTATTGTCCCGGTAATATCAATTAAGACAACCGGGATCCCGAAGGATTTCGGGAGAAAATTCCGAAGCAGGAACTTCGTATCTTTTTTGCCACAAAGACACGAAGACACAAAGAAAAGAATTAAGATCGGAAGAGCACACGTCTGAACTCCAGTCACACTGATATATCTCGTATGCCGTCT
>CAKZYZ010000344.1 GCA_937885075.1 uncultured bacterium
TCGTTTAACTGCATGTTGCCTTCTTTTAGACTTTCTTTTTTTCTGTTTTTTTTTTATTTTTTTTTTTGTGTTTTTTTCTTTTTTTTTTTAATGATACGGCGACCACCGAGATCTACACTCTTTCCCTACACGACGCTCTTCCGATCTGGAAATTTTGTTGGGGCTATGGTGGGGCGCGTGACTTAAATCTCCCAGTCCTTCTATTCCTTTCTCTTGATAACGGATCAACCACTTTCGGACGGTTTTGCGGGTCACCCGGTATTCCCGGGCGGCCCGGGAGATGGAAAATTCCTGGGCCATCTTCACCATTTCAAGTCGATCTTCTTTCATATTAACCACCAATCCTCATTGCCACTAAGACACCCCCGTACAGCTTCGCTACGGGGCGGGGTAAAACACTAAGGAAAAACTATAGATGGAAGGCTTCAGTAAACCCCGTTGCCCCGTTCTCGTAGAGGTGACCTTCAGGTCGCCATCGTGTGGCAGCCTAAAGGCAGCCGCTACGAGAGGACGGGGTTCACTGAAAGTTTACCTGTAGAGAGCTGTGTTTCCCCTTTTAACTCTTTTTCTTCGTGCCTTTGTGTCTTTGTGGCAAAAATTCTTAAAATTTCGGAGCTGGAACTTAATAACACTGCAATATCCGTGCCATTTTCCGAATATCGTTCGATTTGTCACGAATGTATAAGGGAAAAAATTAAACCAGCATTCTCCCCCGCCAAAAGGCGGAGAAAAATGGGCAAATATTGCCTCTATAACCGGAAATAATTGACACCGGATCGGTCATTGCGTACAATTTTCCATCATGAAAACACCATCCCCACTCGTTCGCGGTATCCTCTTCAGTCTGACGATCGCCCTGGTTGTCACCGTCCTCTATCTGGCCGGCGTCTTTGAACAGATTGAGAATCTGAGCTATGATGCCGCTCTCCGGCTCCAGGGAGAACAACCCCGGGACAGTTCCCTAATCCTGGTGACCATCGATGAGGCCGGCCTGAAGAAGCTGGGCCGGTGGCCCTGGCCCCGCTCGACGATGGCACGCCTTCTGGAGATAATTTCGGAGGGCAACCCGGCCGCGATCGGCATCGATATCGGTTTCTTCGAGGCCGACCGGGAAGACCCCGGGGGTGATGAGAGACTGATCGCGGCGACGGAGAAATCCGGGAGGGTGATCTATCCGGTCTATCTCGCCGCTCTCCCTTCCCTGGGCGAGATCGTAACCTTCCAGAAGCCGTTCGCGGAATTGGCCGGGGCCGCGACCGGGTTAGGCCACGTTCACATCGAACCGTCCCTGGACGGCGTGGTCCGGAAAGTCTATCTCCAGCAGAAGTGCGGCGGAGAATCCGTCCCGGCCTTTGCCCTGAAATGTATTGAGTCGTATCTATCCCGGACTGGGGAAGAGATCGCCGCCCAATTTACGGATAATGGTATTGAGATCGGAGAGTTCTTTATTCCAACGGTCAGCCGGACGGCCGGGGACCGGGATGAAGCGCTCGGACTGATCACTCAGAATCACCTGCTCTACATCCGCTTTGCCGGGCCGGGGGGAACATTTCTCAGCCTTCCGGCCTGGGAAGTCCTAAAGGACGGTCTCCCCCGACAGATATTCAGGGATAAGATCGTCCTGATCGGGGCCACCGCGGCCGGACTGGGGGATGTATCGATGACCCCCTTCTCTACCGAGCGGAAGCCGATGCCGGGGGTTGAGATCCAGGCCAATATCATCAACACCATCCTGACCGGCAACTTTATCACCCGACCGACCGTGGTCTTAATGGTGGCCGGGATCTTTCTCCTCAGCCTGATTGCCGGCTGGCTCTTATCCAGCCTGGGGAGCCGGGGAGCGATACTGGCGTTGCCGGGGATGCTCCTGTTAATGATTGGACTCCACCTCTTGCTCCTCTTTCAAGGGCTACTCTGGCTGGATCTCTGGCCTCTTCTCTCCGTGATCCTGCTCAACTACCTGGGGGTTACCGCCCGGAAATTAGGGCTCCTCTTCCACTCACTGGATGATGAAATAGAATCTCTGAGCCAGATACAGAAATTCGCCCCCCCCCTCCCCCAGTCTCCGGATGAAGAGAAACTCTTCCGCACATTCTTTACATTCCTTTCATCTCTCCTCAAGATTGATACGGCACTCCTCCTCCTCTTCAATGGAGGAGGGAAGAAACTGATCGTCCGTTACTCCGACGGTAATCCGGATCCAGCCCAGGCCGGCATCAGAATCTCTCCTCCCCCGGAATTAGATGATCTTAATGACCCCTGTCACCTTAACTGCGGGGGAAAAGGGCACCCCTTTCCCTGGTATAAGGACCATCCTCAGATCTGCCTGATCCTGCCTCTGATAGTAGAGGACCGGCGTCTTGGCTTTCTGGTAATAGGGCGAGGTCAGGAAACCACTTTCTCGGCGAGCGAGATAGAAACCGGAAAAATGATTGCCTATCATCTCGGCTACGCCCTTCAGAAACTGGCCGCTTACTCCCACGCGCTCGGACCGGTGGGAAGCTCGATTCATTTCTTCCATCCCGGAGGGATGGGGAGGAAGATCGAAAATTTAAATATCCTCTCCCGGGCAATGACCTATGAGCAGATACTCCTCGTATCCATGCTGGGCTCCATCACCGACGGCGTCATCGTCTCTGATCTGTTAGGTAATATCCTTCTGGTCAATCCCCGAGCCAGAGAGATCCTCCATCTCCCGGAAGAAGAAGCCCGGGACCTCAACATCATTAAATTCCTGATGGGGCTGCTCAATCTTAATAGAGAGGAGTTCCTCTCCCGATTCCATCACCTGTTAGCGGAGAGGGAAGCATTTACCCGCGAGGTAACTATCTCCTCTAAAACCTACCTCCTCTCCCTCACCTCATTCCGGCGGGAAGATGGGATTCCGGGCGGGATTATGGCCGTATTTACCGACATATCCTACCTCAAGGAACTGGATAAGCTCCGGGCCGAGACTATGGCCATGCTCACCCACGAGATCAAGAACCCGTTGAGCGGGGTTATGGGCTTCTGCGAGCTATTTGTAAAAGGGATCCTCGAACCGGAAGAGACCACTGAGTATATCCACCTGATAAGAGATTCGGTAACCGGTCTCCATAAACTGGTCATCGAGTACCTGGCCGCGGCCCGGCTGGAGTCCGGGGCGGTGGAACTTAAGCTTGATCCGGTTGATCTGGCAACGATCATCAAGGAAGAGATATCCCTCCTTACCCCCCGGGCTCAGGAGCAGGAGATCCGAATTGAGAAAGATTTACCGGACCTCCTACCCGAGATAGAGGGGGACGCGGATATGCTCCGGCGGGTCTGCGGGAATCTAATCGGAAATGCCATTCAGTACAGCCCCTCCGGTACCGAGATCACGGTCAGTCTCGCTCTCCGCGGTGACCGGATCATTATGAAAGTATCGGATCAGGGTTATGGGATCCCTCCGGAAGAACGGGAAAAAATCTTCCAGAAGTTCTTTCGGGGCAAGCGGACCGAAAGAATTTCCGGAACCGGGTTGGGGCTGGCTATTACTAAAGAGATCGTGAAGCGGCATGGAGGATCGATCCGGGTGGAGGAGAGAGAAGGAGGCGGGTCGGTGTTTATTGTGGAGTTTAAAACACGCATAAAAGACTGAACATCGAGGGGAAGGAATATCCAATTTCCAATATCCAATTTCCAATGTCCAAATTGGAAATTCATTAACGGCAATGGTCCTAAAAAAGTCTTTGCATAATAACCATTTTTGCATAGTATGAGGAAAAATTTGCACTATCTTCCTATGATTCAGAATATTTATACGATAAAATTTTTCGAAGAAAAATTTTAAGATGAAAGAACGCGGAAAAATATTAGCTATTGATGACGATCGGCTCGGCTTGAAGCTCCTGGAGAGCTATCTGAAAGACAGTCCGTTCCAGGTGACAGCGGTGGGAGATCCGGAAGAGGCTCTCTCTCTCCTAGAAGAAGATGACTACGACCTGGTCCTCTCCGATATCCAGATGCCGGTTCTGGATGGGTTTGAGGTAATGAAGCGGGTGAATCAGGACTATCCGGGATTACCGGTAATTATGATTACCGCCCACGGAACCATCTCGGACGCGGTCCGGGCAATCCAGAAAGGCGCCTATGATTACCTGACTAAACCCATCAACCCACAGGAGCTTATCCTTAAGGCCAGACGGGCGATCGGACACTACCGCCTCTGGCGAGACAATCAAAGCTTGAAGCAGGAACTGGCGGCACAATATGGAATAGAGAATATCATCGGTCACTCCAAACCGATGCGGGAGATATTCCGGAAGATAGCCAAAGTAGCGCCGACCAATGCTTCAGTCTTAATAATGGGAGAGAGCGGTACCGGGAAAGAACTGGCAGCGCGGGCCATTCATTATAACAGCCCCCGGAAAGACCAGCCCTTCATACCGGTCGACTGCGCTTCCATCCCACATACCCTCCTGGAGAGCGAGCTCTTCGGCCACGCGAAGGGGGCCTTTACCGGAGCATACAAAGACCGGCCCGGGGCATTTGAGAATGCCGGAGGCGGAACTCTCTTCTTCGATGAGATCGGGGATATGGATATCAGCCTTCAGAGCACACTTCTCCGTGCCATCCAGGAGCGGGTATTTAAACGGGTCGGAGAGAATAATACCCGCCGGCTGGAAGCCCGGCTGCTATTCGGGACTCATATCAATCTGATGGAGGCAATGGAGAGGAGTGAATTCCGGGAGGACCTCTACTACCGGATCTCGGTTATCCCGATCAAACTGCCGCCGCTCCGCGATCGGCGGGCGGATATCCCCCTCCTGGTCAATCACTTCCTGGTTGACACCTGCCGGAGACATGGTATTCCGCAGAAAACAATCGAGATGGAGTTAGTGGACGCGATGGTGATGGCTCCCTGGAAGGGCAATGTCAGAGAGTTGGAAAATTATATCGAAAACTTAATTGTAATGAGTGACGGTGATTCTATTAGAATTAAGGATGCTCCCCGCTTTTCCGGCAGTGAATCGGCAGACAATCAGATTGGCCCGGCCGGTATTCCGGACCGGTCATTGGCGGATATTGAAAAAGAGTATATCTTGCGGGTGCTGGAAGCCGAGGGCGGCAACCGCACCCGGACCGCGGAGATCCTGGGCATCAGCCTGCGCGGGTTGAGGTATAAACTTAAGGCATATGCTGAGGACGATAGAACATAGCCCTCAGCTTTGCCTCGAGCAACTTTTCCGCTAAGGAAAGCAGGAAATCAGGAGAATTTAAAGTAATCCCCCTCCTATCTTCGTGAACTTCGTGGCCTTCGTGGTTTAAAAATAATTCTGAGTAAGATCTATTATGATTAAGAATCACAGAATTTCTATTATAGCGACGATTCTGATCGGTCTGATAGGGATCTCCTCGTATTCACGGGGTGGGGATATGGAACCGATCCAGCTCCCCCCTCCCCCTTCTAGACTTATCCAACCGCTCGATCGGGAAGTTATTCTGGAACCGATTGTCGTGAAGATGTTCGCCTGGTCACCGGTTGAGAAAGCCGCTCTATATCATCTGGAGATATCCACGGATCAGTCTTTCCGGGTCCTGATCCTGGATGCCTACCCTACCGATCACTCTTTTACAATTAAAAAGCTCCCCGAGGGGACCTTCTACTGGCATGTCAGCAGCATCAACGCGACCGGTCTGGAAGGAAGGTTCAGCACCACTTCGATATTTTTCTATCCCCGCCGCGCGAAATAACGCATATTTTGCCTGCCCGGCAAAATATGCTCCCCTATTCTCCAGGTCCTCCCCTTCAGCTAATATTCGATAATTGCTTGATACTGCTGATGTTATGGATATATTCCTCCGCAATTATATTATGGCATGGATTTTGCGTTATTTTCTTATAAGATTAATTGTACATTTATGAAGAGATTGTTACTTTAACAGCCCGATCTATGAAGAGATCGCTAGAAGAGAGCGAGTTAAAATGAAAATTATTATAATTGCTTCCCTGACATTATCGATCTGGTGCTCACTCGGGATAGCGGGAGAAGATTACGCCATCCCCGTGAAGCAGGGGGATACTTCGACTTCAATAGTCGAATCGTATCTCACCGGGCCAGCGGCCTGGCAACAGGTTAAGGATTATAACCAGCTTCTCAGACCAGGAAATATGGTTAAAGTACCTTCCAATCTGGTGGACTTAACCGGCAAAGCGGTAATCTCTCTGGTCTATGGAGAGGTTAAAGTCAAATTAGTCGGCGAGGAGAGATGGATTACCGCCATCGAGGGACTTATCATCCAGAAAGGGGATTCCCTGGTGACCGGACTGGACTCAGGGGTAGAGATAACCATGAAAGAAGGCGACCGGGCCCTTCTCCGGGGAGATACTTCTATCGTATTTAATCCTCCTGATAGTAACACCCCAACCGGGAATACCCTGCTGAACGTGCTCCGGGGAAAGGTGATATCATTCATCGAAAAAACTTCCAATCGTGATCTACGTTATCGGATTCAGACCCCTACTGCCGTCTCACTGGTCCGGGGAACCAAGTTCCGGACCAAAGTCGGAGTTAATGCTGAAACCATCTTTGAGGTGCTGGAAGGCGTCGTGAATGTCCGGTCGGACGGAAAAGAACTCGATCTGGGCGGGGACTATGGGGTTAAGATATAGTAAGAATATTGTTGACAAGACGATTTTGGGACAGGACGATTTTAAATAAAGGTAAGCAGTAAGCAGTAAGCAGTGAGCAGTGAGCAGTGAGCAGTGAGCAGTAAGCAGTGAGCAGTGAGCAGTGAGCAGTGAGCAGTTAGGGTGCCAGGTGCAGTTTACTGCTCACTGCTTACTGTTCTCACGAAGTGAGGCAGGAGTTAATCGTCTTATCCCGAAATCGTCCTGTCAGAAGAATTACGGGGCTGTGTTCTCCGGTAGGCATGGATTACAATCAG
>CAKZYZ010000345.1 GCA_937885075.1 uncultured bacterium
CGCTTGAATTGTACTCACGTTTGCTTTGTGATATTCTTTTTTTTTTTGTTTTTTTTGTATTTTTTTTTTTTGTTTTGTTTTTTCTTTTTTTTTTTTTTTTTTAATGATACGGCGACCACCGAGATCTACACTCTTTCCCTACACGACGCTCTTCCGATCTAATATCTCTGATATTGCCAGCTGAATTGTTCTTAAACCACCAACTGATGGGATTAATGCCTATTAATACATTCTTATCGTCTTTCAATGTAACTTGAATATATAAGGGGATATGAGCAGCATATTCAACCCTTCGATCGCTTAAATCAAAATGCTTGAGAATATTGGAGATATATTCCTTATCCATAATTTCTTTTCCGCTGGATAGAAATTTAATTTTCTTAGCCCCATCAAAATATCCTTCTGGCACTTGTTGCATGGAAATATGATTTTCGACGCTCTTACAACTCAGGAATATGGACATTATAGTCATACAGCAAATCACCATGATATTATTGGGATTGATATCTATCGATTCTCATGCAGGAGCACTAATATTGAACGGATGTAAAGTAGAAGAGAGAATACTTCAACGGAAGGGGAATGCGTAAGATCCAGGTAATCACAATGGTTATAGCAATCCAGTAATGATGACCAAAAACCGGAGATATCTTAAACATGAGATTAACCAAGAACAAAGAAAGAGAAAAACCGGCAAGCAGAGCAACCACAAGAACTGCGGCGATGTGTAATGCCCATGCAGGTCCAAGCAAACTAGAAAAGGTCCAGCCAATATTTCCGTAAGACGTCCAGCCCGTCTCATTTATGCGTTGAACATCACCCATGCACTTCGCAATTAGAAAATCAATCTTGCAACTAAGCAAATAGTGAACAACCGTTAGAAGAACGGTACCCACCACCAAGAATATGATTCTTCCCATCATATGATTCTGCCTTTGCGAGTAGTTTATCATCACTCTCTCAGATCCTCTAGTATCTCTTTGGCATTGCGCAGATTCGGATTACCGCCAAGCGTCCATTGAATGGTATCTATCCTGTGCCGCCAACTATCCGTTAGAGTAACGGGTGCAATAATTTTGCCGCGATCCGGATCGTTATAATACTTGATATACAACTCAGAATCAACGTCTGGAATTTTACCCGACTCGCGAGACTTCCCATGAATCGAATAGACAGAATCCCAGTCTTTTGAGAAGCTCGGATCATTTACCCCAGCAAAATCCTTAAACAACGGATAAATGTTATCAGGAGCTTGCGGAAGCCCCAACTTTTTCAGTGCTATGAACTCGTGGATTTATGAACTCGTGGATTCGCCACAACTACTCCTTGACTTACAACTGGTTAGGGAAAATATATAGGCATTTTTGGCTCTTAGAGTGTAGATTTTTGGCGAAAATCGGCGATCTAAGCCACAAGCAGGATCCGCTCTTAATATCCATGTGTTCTGTGGGGAAACAGTTTCGATATCCGTATCCACGAAGTATCTGTAATCTCTTGGCATGTTTATACACTTATAATACTGGTAGTTCCGTTAAAACCATGATTTTGAATAATAATCTTAACTCTAAGCAGGGAAATACAAGGCATATTTGCTGTAAGTTATTGTAGGACATAGCCATGTTATGGCGAATCCACACTGCCTCTATTAATTAGCGGCTTCTTTTAATCGCTTCTCATCAAGTTTAAAGAGTGAGTCTCTATCTAAAAACGTACCTTCTTGTATGCTCCTGAAGGTTCCCCAGGCCGGGGCATATAAATATTCTGTTTCCTTTGTTTTATAGGATCTCCATAATTTCTGAAAACCTTCCATAGAAGTATCTTTTGGGAAAAAACCTACTTTCGATCTATAAATTAATAAAGCTTTCAACTTGTTGATATTAGTTGGTCGAAATCCCACTGTGTACTTTGCATGATACTTCCCATTGATATATGATGATGTAGGAGAGATGGTTATATTCGAAAAAGCATCATCATCAAAGAAATCTAAATTACTCCGTATTAATGAAGATTCAAATAGACCTCCCCGATAATTCATTGCCCTAGCTTTGACTTTCTCCTTATATTTTTTTGAATATTTCCCTTTTTTTTCAGTAGCTACTTTTTGAGCATTCAATAAAAGCGAACCCGTGCGCCATATTCTTCCCATATCTTCTATGATGTCAGCTTCCTTCTTCGAATTCGAAGTAAATAGAACAGCTCCAACTTCCTGGTTCAAGACTTCCATACACATTGAAGACGTATTCCATTGTACGTCGAACTTCTTCATGAGTTTTTCGACCCGCGCCAGCGGGAAGTTTAAATCAACTAATAACCGCCCAATTCCTGATGATGCAATATCTTGGCATTTTGCAGCGAGAAAAAGATTGCCGTAACCTTTAGGGACTGCTAACCACTCCGCTAATTGCAAAAACATATTGCTAATCAACTCGATATCTTCTGAACTCTTGGCAGAAATCATCATAGGGGCCCATTCTTCAAGGCGACATACAAGGGCACTCCCGAATTCTCTTGCTTCTCTCATTTCTGCCCGTTTGTCATCAGGAGCTCTATTATCAACGTACCACTGAGAGGAGATAAAAGGTGCCTTCCATTTGTTTTCTTCTATGACTTCAAGGAACTCTGGGAGGCTATTTTGCTCAACAAATATTTGCATAGATTTAATATCCGATTGCGATCCCTCACTTACAGATAAAAGTACAGAAATAGAAAGTGCCAAAGTAGTAAGATTCATTAATATAACAGCAGCTGTTTTCGTCATTATAATTCTCCAAATCTTTGATTATTTAATATTATATAAACTCGGGAGAACAATGTCTTCAATTCCAAAATCAATTATATTGAACTCGTGGATTCGCCACAACTACTCCTTGACTTACAACTGGTTAGGGAAAATATATAGGCATTTTTGGCTCTTAGAGTGCAGATTTATGGCGAAAATCGGAGATCTAAGCCACAAGCAGGCTCCGCTCTTAATATCCATGTGTTCTGTGGGGAAACAGTTTCGATATCCATCTCCACGAAGTTCTACAACCCTGACCATAGACGGATACATTATACCACTTCGTAACAATACGCGGCCACTCTCGATATACTCGGCGCTCCGGGGAAAATTTTAAGAGGAAACGTTGATCATGACACCGGTGCATCAGGTGATAGGTATATCCCTCAACCAAGTATCTGGAATCTCTTGGCATGTATTATACACTATAATACTGATAGTTCCGTTAAAATCATGATTTTGAATAATAATCTGAACTCTACGCAGGTGAATACAAGGCAGATTTATTGTAAGTTATTGTAGGACATAGCAATGTTATGGCGAATCCACACTGCCTTCAACCGTCAACATTCTTTACCTGGTTACCGGCAGATCTCCGGCGGTCCCGAAATATACGCGGGTAACTCCTTTTACCGCCCAGAGACCGGCACCGGCGCGGAATATTCCTATATCATCCCGGGAGGATCCGTTGTAATCGGCCGGGACCGCCTGATCCGAACTACTGCCGAAGTAGGTCCTGGTTGTACCGCGGATCGCCCAGAGGCCGGAGGACGAACGGTAAATGCCAACTTCCCAGGAGCCATCCCCGTCGTAATCTCCGGAAACAACCGTATCACCGGAACCTCCGAAATATATCCGGCTGGTACTTCGGAGCGCCCAGAGGCCGGAACCGGGTCGGAAGATACCGATCTGCTTGCTTCCATAACCGGCGTAATAGCCGGGAGCCGGAGTATCACCGGCAGCGCCAAAGTAGGCTCGGGTGACTCCTTAGATCGGAAGAGCACACGTCTGAACTCCAGTCACACTGATATACCTCGTATGCCGTCTTCTGCTTGAAAAAAAAAAATGCTACATCAACTCCACCTTATCTCCATCATCTCCATACATTCGCTGTGAAAACACAACAACTCCGATTTACTCAGATACTCACAAGACATG
>CAKZYZ010000346.1 GCA_937885075.1 uncultured bacterium
TCGACTCAGATGTAACCTGTGTTAGTGTCCTCGCACATAGTAGATGAGGGTAGTCGAGCTCACAATCGAGTAGTGCAATGTGGGGGAGGGGGGGGGGGGGGGTGTGAGGGGGGGGGGGGGGGGGTTGACTTTGTTTTTTTTTTTAATGATACGGCGACCACCGAGATCTACACTCTTTCCCTACACGACGCTCTTCCGATCTGAGAAGGGAACCAACCGGAGCCAGATGTTTCGGGGTGAAGTGGATAAATATACCTGGCTCGACCTCGGTTCCAGCTATATACCATCCGATATTCTGGCGGCCTTCCTTTTAGCCCAGTTGGAAAATAAAGATCAGATCCAGACGGCCCGGAAGAAGGCCTGGGATTATTATTACGACAATCTCAGCGACTGGGCCAGCGGGCGGGAGATCCGTCTACCCCATGTCCCGGCGGATCGGGACCAGGCCTACCATCTCTTTTATTTAATACTGCCGTCTCTTGAACTACGGCAGAGACTGATATCCCACCTCCGGGAACGTAATATCTACAGTGTTTTTCATTACCTCCCCCTCCATCTCTCTCCCATGGGAGAGCGTTTTGGAGGGAGAGACGCTGACTGCCCGATCACCGAAGATATCAGCAACCGACTGCTGCGCTTGCCCTTTTTCAATGATATCACGGAATCGGAATTACTACGGGTGGTGGAGGCAATAAAAGATTTTAAAGCATAACCGAAAAGGATATAGTTATTCTGCCGATTCGTGATTTTCAGCCTGAGGCTGCTGCGCCTCTGGAACACAATGACCCCTAAGGGAAGCAAGAAGGCAGGAGAGGAGAGTATGTTAATTCTCCTGATTTCCTGCTTTCCTTAAAGGAAAAGTTGCCCCGCCAAAGGCGTGGCTAGTTTTACTGCTTCGGAATCTCGAGTTGTTTCATATTAAGTATCGGGTCCCGATATCCATCGGGGTCCCGATTGGTTGTATTTTAAAATAAGAAGTATCGGGACAATAAACTCTATTTTAGACAGGATAACAGGATCAACAGGATAAATAGATGGCTTCTCTCCTAAATCATTTGTTTTTTTATCCTGTAAATCCTGTTAATCCTGTCTAAATAGTTGCGAAGCTAAGTTCAATGAATTTATCAATTGTAATTCCCGTTTATAACGCCGAAAAAACTCTCCCGGAATTGATCGAGAGGCTGGAGCCGGTGCTCAATACCTGCTCTGATAACTATGAGGCCATTCTCGTCAATGATGGAAGCCGGGATGACAGCTGGAAGATTATCGACCGGTTGGCGGCGGCGCATCCCTGGGTGATCGGTATAGACCTGATGCGCAATTATGGACAGCATAACGCGCTGCTGGAGGGGATACTGGCCGCCCGGCAGGAAGTTATTGTCACTCTGGATGACGACCTCCAGAACCCCCCGGAAGAAATCCCCAAGCTCCTGGAGAAACTCGGGGAGGGATACGATGTGGTTTACGGAAGACCGGCCCGGAAGGAACACAGCCTCTGGCGCCGGATCGGATCGGGGATTATCAGAAGAGTTCTCCGTTCGGCGGTGGGACCTGATATCGCCAAAAATGTGAGTTCATTCCGGGCGCTCCGGTCACAGGTCCGGGTCGCCTTTCAGGACTATCGGGGACCTTTTATTATAATTGACGCGCCCCTGGCCTGGGCTACATCCCGCTTCGGCGCGGTCACTGTCCGCCATGATCGGAGAGAAGGAAGCAAGTCAAATTACAACTTCCGCCGACTGCTCTCTCAGTCATTCAACGCCCTGGTCGGATTCAGCGTTCAACCCCTGAGATTTGCCAGTCTGATCGGATTCTTTCTGACACTCTTCGGGATGGGGGTACTGGGCTACGCGGTGGCAAGGTACCTGCTCCAGGGCCATACCCTGCCGGATATGCCCTTTCTGGCATCGATAATCGCCATCTTCTCGGGCGCTCAGCTGCTGGTGCTGGGGATAACCGGGGAGTACCTATCCCGGATGTACTTCCGAACGATGGGACGCCCCGGTAGTATAGTTCGAGGAACTACCGAGGAGCCATAAGGTTCTCAGGTATTTTCTGGAGGGAAATAATCTTCTGGGGACTGTTAAATATTATGAAAGAATGAACCCGGTAAAAAGAAACTGAATATCCAATTACACAAAAAGAAATAAACGCCAAAGTGAGGTTAATAGTCCTGTCTGCAATGGTCCTGTCATAAAAGGGGGTGAGGTAGGGGGCAATAGTCCTGCCTGTAATGATCCTGCCATAAAAGGGGGCGAGGTAGGGGGAAAAAGAAGTTTTAAGAAGAAAAAAGTGATAACTTTAAATCAGGTCTGGACTTTACCGAATGTCCACATCAGATAATCCGGAGACCGGCAAATCATCTGGTCCCCCGAAGTAAAACCAGCCGTAATCATGAATCTGCCAGATCCCGTAGGAGGGGCGGAATAGTCCCATACCATCACGGCCATCTCCATTAAAGTCTGCCGAAACCGGGATCACTCCGTTCTGATATCCAAAATCCACAGTAGTAATATTTCTTACTATCCACTCTCCGCTATCCGGCCGATAGATAGCCGGATCGATAAGGCCATCGCCGGTATAATCGGCCGGCATCCCGATATCACCGTCCCTGCCGAAATAGAACCGGGTCAGACCTTTTACCGCCCAGAGCCCGGTGGAGGGACGAAAGATGGCCAGGTCGGCGCTCTCAGTACCGCCATAGTTGCCGGGGACCGGCTGGTCGCCGGTTTGGCCAAATATAGCTTCAATGATATCGGGGACAGGAAACTGAATCCGGACCGTCCAGAGTCCGTCATCGAAAAATGCCATATCACAGATACCATCCCCGGTATAGTCGGCCGGGACCGGCTCTCCGGATAATTCAGAGCCAAAACTAACCTGGGTCAGATTCCTGACTTTCCAGATACTCCCCTGGCTCCGATAGATGGAGATCCGGGTGGTACCATCACCGGTATAATCACCCGGAGTGGGGGAATCACCGCTCTGCCCGAAATATATCCGGCTGATACCCCGGATAGCCCAGAGACCGGTGGATGGACGGAAGATGGCGACATCATCGGTCCCGTCACCGTTGTAATCGCTGGAATATACCAGGGGACGATCAAGCGGAGGGCTCGGGACCCGGCCGCTGACCGGGATATCATTGGACCCGCCGAAGTAAGCCCGTCCCAGATTCCGGATCACCCAGAGACCGGTAGAACGGCGGAATATTCCCATATCCGCGGTATCCCCTCCACGATAGGAACCGGGGACCGGCTGATCACCGGACCGGCCAAAATAAACCCGGGTCACTCCCCGGATCGCCCAGAGGCCGTTAGCATCACGAAATATGCCGATATCCGTCCCGCCCGCGGAACCATCATAATTGGCCGGGACCGGTTGATCGGATGGCCCTCCGAAATAAGCCCGGCCCAGACCGCGGATAGACCAGAGTCCGCTGGAGGGGCGATAGATAGCCATATACTTGGCCGCCCGATCGCCATAATAGAGGGGAACCGGTATATCCTCCGCGCCCCCGAAATATGCCCGGGTAATGGATTTTACCGCCCAGAGGCCGGAGGATCCCCGAAAAAGTGAGATATCGCAGCTTCCGTCCCCATCATAATCCCCCGGGACCGGTATGTCTTCGGCGGCCCCGTAATAAGTCCGGGTAATGCCCCGGATCCCCCAGAAACCGGTTGTATTCCGGTAGATACCCGGATCGGTAGTACCATCACCGTTATAATCTCCCGGCACGGGGATATCCGCCTCTCTCCCGTAATATAACCGGGTAATCCCCCGGACGGACCAGAGGCCGGAAGATCCCCGGAAGATCGCAATATCCGAGGTGCCGTCACCGTTGTAATCTCCCGAATCTATGATCGGCGCCGAAGAATAGATCGGTGTCGGAGAAGGGGCGGGTGTGGGGGTCACAGGTTCATAACCAATATCGATTTGATAAACCCTCGTATATTTGCCCCCCTTCACCCAGAGATATCCATTCGGATCCAGCGCAAAGCCGCCGATATCGTGGGAATATCCAGCTTCCGGCAACTGTAATCTCCGACCGGTATAGACACCCTGCCGATCAAGCTCAACAACCCAGGCTTTCTTGTCAGTTGAGGTACCATATTCGCCGGCAACACCAATCCAGAAGTTCTCCCCAACTTTGACCACACCTGCGGGAGCGGAGTATTTGCTCCCCATCCCATGATCTATGTTTATCGTTTCCAACACATAGCCGGTTTCAGGATCAACCCTCCATATCTGGGGTATACTTCCACCCCCCACCCACAGACAATCAAGCTCTGAATCATAAAAAATGCCGTATTCGTACTTTAAATCTACCAGAGCGGCATACCCCCCCCCGGTCACCGGAATAGCCACTATGGGGCCCCCTTTGGTAGTTGCCCAGAATATATTCCTCTTGGAATCATAGGTGATATCCTTGTGCCCGGTATACACACCCTTTATTCTTCCTTCCACCGCTCCATCGACCGGACTCTTGATATCAATATATTGAGCCCCGGAACCGCTTTCGTTAGTGGTCTCATATATTTTGAAATCTTCGTTCAACGGATAAGTAGTCACTCCCCCTCCGTACCCCCCACTAATGCGCGGAATAGAATGGATAATTTCAGGTACTTGAGCTTCAACCACGTTTCCGTTGAAGATAAATACTGTTACCGCAAGACAAAAAATTATAATCAATTTCCTTCTCATAAATATCCCTTTAAAAATTCATATTACTTTCGGCCAACCTACCGACACATTCATAGATCAAATCTAAACCGCAATCTTTCAATCAAACCTGAACCTCTATTTAAAATTCTCCACTTCACTATATAAAGATTACAACTTCGAATCCTGATTACGCTAAATGCTGCAACTCATAAGATTCCACTTAAGGAATCCCCCAAAACCGCTATTCGAATCCGGTCTCCGGTTAAACGTTCCGGGCAGAAATCATCCAGATCGGGGAAGCCTTGATTGTTCCCCCGATAAGTTCCAATGTATTCAACCACTCCCTCGTTCATCCCAATAAAACGAGCCGGAGTGGTAGTAAGATACACCCCCCGAATCGGATCAAACTGAATGGTCCGACCTGATTCTTCGAATAACCACACAGTATCTGGCGGCAGATTGGTAATCCCATAATGACAAAGGAGACTATAAATAACTTCTACAACCGGATAAGGAATGATGAGGCAAAGAAATACAAGCAAGCATTTTTTTGCCAAAATTCATTCTTCAGCTACTCCCGAATTAGAAACTCGCAGAGATACAAAAAAGCCCGCCTTTAAAAGGCGGGCTTTTCCATCTATCCCGTTAGGATAACCCCTTAAAACCCTGCGGCCGAGGAAGGATTAATGGCGAGACCGGATACAGGGAGATCTCCGTCGGTTCCAAAGTAAACCCTGGTTACATCCCGAATCGCCCAGAGCCCGGAATTGGCCCGGAAAATTCCGATATCCGCCGGTACAATCCCAGTATAGTTACCTGGGACCGGCTGATCGGAAGAAGCTCCGAAGTAAACTCTGGTCACACCTTTGAGAGCCCAGAGGCCGGAACTGGCCCGAAAGATTGCCGGGGAATCAGAGATACCAGCCACCGGCTCGTCTCCGCTGGCACCGAAATATGCCCGGGTGAGTCCGCGGATAGCCCAGAGCCCGCTGCTCGGACGGAAAATACCGATATCTTTTGCCATTGTCCGGCCCGCAACGTACATCGGAACCGGGGTATCGGAACTTCCGCCAAAGTACACCCGGGTAACTCCCCGGACGGCCCAGAGACCGGAAGACGGACGATAGATTGCCGCCTCACAGGCTCCATCCGCGTTATAATCTCCGGGAACAGCGGTATCACTCGACCCGCCGAAGTAGACCCGGGTAATATCACGCGCGGCCCAGAGACCGGAAGAGTTACGGAAGATCACCAGATCGGTAGTTCCATCTCCATCAAAGTCACCGGAGGCCGGAACGTCTCCATCGGTACCGAAATAAACCCGGGTGATTCCGCGAACCGCCCAGAGACCCGCATCTTCACGGAAGATAGCAATATCGGAAGTACTATCACCATTGTAATCTCCAGAATCAATAACCGGCAAATCATCTGAAGCAGGTTCATAACCAATATCGATTTGATAAACCCTCGTATATTTGCCCCCCTTCACCCAGAGATATCCATTCGGATCCAGTGCAAAGCCACCGATATCGTGGGAATATCCAGCTTCCGGCAACTGTAATCGCCGACCGGTGAAGGTACCCTGCCGATCAAGCTCGACAACCCAAGCTTTCTTGTCAGTTGAGGTACCATATTCGCCGGCAACACCAATCCAGAAGTTTTCCCCGACTTTGACCACACCTGCGGGAGCGGAGTATTTGCTCCCCATCCCATGATCTATGTTTATCGTTTCCAACACATAGCCGGTTTCAGGATCAACCCTCCATATCTGGGGTATACTTCCACCACCCACCCACAGACAATCAAGCTCTGAATCATAAAAAATGCCGTATTCGTACTTTAAATCTACCAGAGCGGCATACCCCCCCCCGGTCACCGGAATAGCTACTATGGGACCAGATCGGAAGAGCACACGTCTGAACTCCAGTCACACTGATATATCTCGTATGCCGTCTTCTGCTTGAAAAAAAAAAAAAAAAAAACAGAAAGAAAGAAAAAACAAAAGAACAAAA
>CAKZYZ010000347.1 GCA_937885075.1 uncultured bacterium
GGTCTCGTGTGTGACTAGAAATATCGTCGAGATACTGATACACATTACGATTCAAATAGTGTGTCGGTAAAACTTTCAATTTTACTTTGTATATTTTTGTATTTTTTTTTTTAATGATACGGCGACCACCGAGATCTACACTCTTTCCCTACACGACGCTCTTCCGATCTCCGGGATCCCCTCCCCGGTCTTACCGGAGAGGAATACCATCGGGAGGAAACCGGCAAACCGCAACTGATGGCGGACTATCTCCCGGTATTCCTTCTTGGAGAGGGATCCGGATATATCCCACTTGTTGATCCCCAGAATGCATCCTTTCCCGGCAGAGAGCGCTAACTTAATAAAATTAGCATCAACCCTGGTCGGCGGATTGGGGGTCTCAAGGAGGAGAAGAACTATATCGGATCTGCTTATCCCCCTCCTGGTGCGGCTGAGACTGAAGAAGTCAAGCGCCGACTGGGAATGGGAACGGCGATGTAATCCGGCCGTATCGATTAAAGTGTAATCCCTTCCCTCCCAGTTAAAATCGGTATCGATCGCGTCCCGGGTGGTCCCCGGAATCGAGTCCACCACCACCCGATCATCGCCGGTCAGCCGATTGACCAGGGTAGATTTTCCCACATTAGGCCGTCCAACAATGGCGATTGAGGTGTGGCCGGTATCGGGGGGTGGAGTGTAGGCGGGTATATTCTCTACGATGGCATTCAGCAGATCATTGATCCCCAGCCCGTGAGTGGCGGAGATGGAGATAGTCTCCTCGAATCCCAGCCCGGCAAATTCGGTCGTGCCTATCTCCAGCCTGGCATTATCCACCTTGTTGACTGCCACGATTACAGTCTTCCCCTGTCGGCGCAGAACTGTCGTCACATCTTCATCGATGGGATTAAGGCCATCCTGAACATCAACAACCAGCAGACAGATTGCCGCTTCCTTGATCGCCTCAGCTACCTGCAGAGCGATCTTTGAATCTATCCCCTCCCGCACCCCCGGGAGCAAGCCACCGGTATCTACCAACTGGAAACTGGTCTTATCCCAGAATACATCTCCATAGATCCGGTCCCGAGTAGTACCGGCCTCGTCATGAACCACCGAGACCCTATGCCCGATCAATCGGTTGAAGAGGGTTGATTTCCCCACATTGGGACGGCCGACTATCGCGACCAGGGGTGGGACTGTATTGTCAATAATCTGATTCATTATTTAAAGACCTTAGCTTCGCAACTAATTTAACCACGAATTTTACTAAATTAGGGAGAATATAATCCGTTCAATCCCGGTAAAACCGGGACAACCATTCAACGGACACCTTGAGATTTCAATAGACGCAACCCCTTAAATGTCGCGATCAGGTAAGTGGTTCCGGAGATGACCGTAAAGAGAGCCGTTATATAGATCGAAATGATTATCAAAGTCTCCAGTGGCTGATAGCAGGGCTGGAAGAGAGTCAGGACAACTGTTGTCATCAGCATGACCGCCGATGTCTTCCCCCACCAATTGGGCTTGATCTTCATAACTCCCCGCGACCAGTGTTTATGAAGGCAGATAGCGACGGTAAGAAGGATGCCGTCCCGGCAGAGAATGATCAGAACAAACCAGATCGGGGTCTGATACATCCCGCGGATACCGGATGCCAGAACTATAATCAAGCTATCCAGAAGTATTTTATCGGCGAGAGGATCGAGTAATGTCCCCAACTGTGTCTGCATATTCCGGGACCGGGCCAGATAGCCGTCTACTCCATCGCTGACCGCCGAGAGCGAATAGATGACCATAAGGGCGATATAATATCCATTATAAAACGCAACCGGGCCGGAACGATTATATAATATCAATAATACCAGTATAAACGGTACCGCTACTAATCGTCCGATGGTTATCTTATTCGGTAGATTCATTAAATCAGCTCTGCAATATTTTGCCACTAAGACACAAAGGCACAAAGAAAAGATTTAACTAGTCTGAACGAAAACCAAGTCATTGCGAGGAGGGACGACGAAGCAATCTGCTTAGTTTGTGAGGAGATTGCTTTCCCGGTTGATACAACCGGGATTCCTCGCAATGACAATGTCTATGAAATTCAGGCTTTCCGTTCAGGAACTAACTATGTTGTTTTTCTTATTTTCCTATTATTTCTTAGTGTCTTTGTGCCTTTGTGGCTAATTTATTTGGATTCTGGTGGGGGATTAAGATGCAAATATTCCAGCGCTTTATCGATACGTTCCAGCACAAGCTCCTTCCCCAGAAGAAGCAGGATCCCGAAGATGCCGGGACTGTCCATTCTTCCGGTTACCGCGACCCGGAGGGGGTGGATCAATACCCCCGCTTTAATCCCCAATCTATCGATCAACCCCCGGAGAGATTTTTCCAGATCATCTTCCGTAAAAGAATCCAGCAGGGCAATCTCCTTTCTTGTCTCTCTCAATAATTCAATAATACCCTCCCCGGACCAGTACTTCTCCACTGCTTCCGGCTCATAAGAAATATCACGGTCGAAGAAATATCCGGTCTGGGCGGCAAACTCTTTCAAGCTCTTCAATCGATGCCCCAGAAGAGTGACTATTGTTTCAATCCTTTCCCGGGGGACCTCCTCCCACTCCGTCCCGGCCAGCAATGGCTGGAGAGCGTTCACCAGTTCTCCGGCGGATGATTTCTTAATATACTGCCCGTTCATCCAGAGGAGTTTCTGATAGTCCAGGACCGCTGCCTTCCGGCTTACTTTCTTCAAAGAGAACCGCTTGATCAGTTCGGCGGTATCCATAATCTCCCGATCTCCGCCCGGAGACCATCCTAAGAGCGCCAGATAATTTCTCAGAGCCTGGGGGAGAAAACCATCTTGTCGGAAAGCCCGGAGGGAGGTTGCGCCGTGTCTTTTACTCAGGGGGGTTTTATCCTCTCCCAGAATCAGGGGCAGATGGGCGAATTTCGGAGGCTTCCAGCCCAGGGCGCGGTAGAGCAAAATCTGTTTCGGGGTATTCGGGATATGATCCTCACCCCGGATAACATGAGTCATACCCATCTCATGATCATCAACCACACAGGCAAAGTTATAAGCCGGGGATCCATCGGATTTGAGCAGGACAATATCTTTCAACTCGGACCCGGAGACGGTAATCGGACCGTAAACCAGATCGGTAAAGGTGATGTCACCGTGATCTACCGGCATAATGACCGCGGTGGCTCCGTCTTCATCGGGTTCGCTCCGGTAAGCCCGGCCATCATCCAGTAGTTGTAAAGCCCGCTGCCGGTAAATTTCAAATCTATCGGACTGAAATAATGGTCCCTCATCCCAATCCAGCCCCAACCAGCGCATTTCATTAATTATCTCGGATGAGAGTTCTTCCTGAGACCTCTTCCGGTCGGTATCTTCAATCCGGAGGATAAATTTTCCCCCGCGATTTCTAGCATACAGCCAGCAGAACAGGGCAGTCCGGGCCCCGCCGACATGGAGAGATCCGGTGGGACTGGGCGCGAAACGAACACGGGGTGGTTTAGGTATGTTATCAGCCATTTTCTGTGAATGATTATTAATTATGGAGAACTATATTTGAAGAATTTATTATTTTTCCGCCCCGGAAAAATAGTCATGTCCATCCTGAAGTACCTCCAGATTAATCTTAAGCAGATCGCGATGGCGCGGCGGCAAAAATTCTCCAATTGATTTCTGGACATCCGGGAGAGATAGCAATTTTGAGTTCTTTACATACGCCCCCAGCATAGCCATATTAGCCGCTTTAAGACTTCCCCTATCTTCCGCGATCAGGTTGGCCGGGATCCGTAAATCCGCGATATCTTCCCGGTCGACCGGTTCATCAACCAGGGAACTATTGATAATCAGCCAGCCGCCCGATAGTACCCGATCGGTAAATTTGAAGAGAGAAGGACTATTCATCACCAGACAAGCATCCGGCTGAACAATAATAGGAGAAGCAATCTCACCTTCCGAGATTATAACATGACAATGGGCGGTCCCCCCCCTGACCTCGGCGCCATATGATGGGATATAAGTAACATTCAACCCCGCGGAGAGTCCGGCATGGACAATGATCTTGCCCGCCAGCATAACTCCCTGGCCTCCGAATCCGGCCACAATAATTCTTTCTGTCAATCTACCGTTCATCCTTAATCACTCCAAGGGGGAAGTTCGGGATAACTTCCTCGGTAATCTTTTTCATACTATCCCCGGGAGTAAGATGCCAGTAGGTGGGGCAGGCGGAGAGAAGTTCAACCAGGGAGAACCGCCGGCCCTCGATCTGATTCAGGAATGCCTGTTTGATGTATTCTCTGGCTTTGAGGATATTGGCTGGTTTGTTCAGCGCTCCGCGGGCAATATACGCGGTTCCATCCAGAGGAGCCAGCATCTCACATACCTTTAACGGGGGCCCTTCATTCTGAAAGCTTCTCCCCAGGGGACTGGTAGCTGTCTTCTGGTCAATCAAAGTCGTGGGAGCCATCTGACCGCCGGTCATCCCATAAATTCCATTATTGACAAATATTACCGTAATCTTCTCTCCCCGGTTGGCGGCATGAATAGTCTCAGCGATTCCAATAGCGGCCAGGTCGCCATCACCCTGGTAAGTAAATATGATAAGTTCCGGACGAACCCGTTTCATCCCGGTGGCGACCGCGGGAGGGCGGCCATGGGCCGCTTCGGTAACATCAAAATTGAAGTAATCATAGGCCAGAACGGCGCACCCGACCGGAGCAATTCCCACCGTCCGTTCCCTGATTCCCAGTTCATCGATCACCTCGGCAATAAGACGGTGGGCCGTTCCGTGGCCACAACCGGGACAGTAATGTGTCGGGACATCCTGGAGACTCTCGGGCCGCTGGTATATCGTGCTATCTTTCATGATGAAATCAGCTCTCTGGTGTATTCTTCAATCTCTCCAACCGTAAGGATCTCTCCCCCTCCATTTCCAAAGAACTCAACCGGGAGTTTCCCGTTGACGGCCAATCGCACGTCATCCACCATCTGCCCGTAACTCATCTCAACTGAGAGAAACCTCTTTGCGGTACGACAGAGTTCCGCGATCTTCAGGGAGGGAAAAGGCCAGAGAGTGATCGGGCGGAATAGCCCCACCTTGTGACCGTCTCTCCGGAGATTCCGGACCACTTCCCGGCATAATCGGGCGGTGATACCATAGGCAACCATGATCAATTCCGCGTCATCGGTCATATAAGCTTCGCATCTAACTTCCTTCTCCCGGATGATCCGGTACCGTTCCTGAAGTTTCCGGTTATGCGCGTCAAGCGCGCCGGTGCCCAGAAAGAGTGATTTTACCACCCGGGGAGGACGCCCTTTCGCGCCGCCCAGAATCCAGTCTTTCGGCTCAAGATCGACCGGTTCCGGGTGGATAAACTTAACAGGCTCCATCATCTGCCCTAATATTCCGTCTCCCAGAATAAGAACCGGGGTCCGATAACGATCGGCGAGATCAAATGCCAGGAAAGTAACATCAGCCAACTCCTGGACCGAAGCGCCGGCCAGAACCGGGGTCCGGTAATCACCGTGTCCGCCGCCCCGGGTCGCCTGGAAATAATCCGACTGGGCGGGACCGATATTTCCCAGGCCCGGGCCGCCCCGTGATATATTGACGATCACCGCCGGCAGTTCACACCCGGCCAGATACGAGATCCCCTCCTGTTTCAGGCTGATCCCCGGACTGGACGAAGAAGTCATCGCCCGAACTCCCAGGGCCGACGCGCCGAAGACCATATTGATCGCCGCCAGCTCACTCTCGGACTGGATAAATACCCTCCCCTCCTCCGGCATCCGTGCCGCCATATAGGCCGTCAACTCATTCTGCGGAGTAATCGGATAGCCGAAATAAGCCAGACATCCAGCCTGAATCGCCGCCTCACCGATAGCCTCATTGCCACAGATGAGAATTGGTTCAGTTGTTGCTTCTGTTTTCAATATATTAAATTTACTTATCCGGAATTTCAATAACCAGAGGATGCTGTTGTTAGATCGGAAGAGCACACGTCTGAACTCCAGTCACACTGATATATCTCGTATGCCGTCTTCTGCTTGAAAAAAAAAAAAAAAATAAAAAAAAAAATATAACAAAAAAAAAAAAAAAAAATCATATACTCCCCACCATTTCTTTCAAACTATGTGATAGTACCACACGCTCGCTCACCATCCCACAACAA
>CAKZYZ010000348.1 GCA_937885075.1 uncultured bacterium
GCTTTATTTCTTTCTTATTTTTTTTTTTTTTTTTCTTTCTGTTTCTTTTTTTTTATTTTTTTTTGATTTTTTTTTTTTTTTTTCAAGCAGAAGACGGCATACGAGATATATCAGTGTGACTGGAGTTCAGACGTGTGCTCTTCCGATCTGGGATCACGTTCTCCAAAGGATGTTCTTCAAAATTTTAAATTGATCCGGGATGGTCAACTCACAAACGCGGCTATACTTTTATTTGGGCGAGATCCAACTCAATTTTTCAATAATTTACAGGTACATTGCTTTCACTTCCACGGAACGGAGAAACGAAAACCGATCGCCTCTCAGCAGCCTTATGAGGGGAGGATCTTTGAGGTGATTGACGAGGCAGTGGAATTTGTCCTTGGAAAAATTGACCGCTCAGTTGGCACTCATGCTATGAGCACACAAGCTCCGGTGGTATATGAAATTCCCCGATCAGTAATCACCGAAGCGATTGTTAACGCGGTTGCTCACCGCAATTATTGTCACAATGGTTTTGTCCAGGTCATCGTGTTTTCGGATCGCGTGGAAGTGTGGAATCCAGGAGAACTTCCGCCCGGTTTGACCCCGGAGCGTCTCAGAGAACCCCATGGCCCGATCCCCCGAAACCCATTGATCGCCGAGCCTCTTTTTCGTGTTGAATATATCCAGAAAGCGGGAACCGGCACGACCGACATGATCGCGGACTGTCGGAGAGCTGGTTTGCCGGAGCCGGACTTTGAACAGCGCGGCCCACATTTTGTTGTGACCATCTGGCGGGATTGGCTGACGACGTCAGTGCTGGCCGGGTGCAACCTGAATGATCGTCAGTTGCGGGCGATAGCTCATGTTAAGAAAACAGGTGCTATTGCCAATTCCGAGTATCAGCAACTCATGGGTGTTGCCAAACGTACGGCGCACCGCGACCTTTCAGCTCTCGTGGAGAAAGAGTTGTTTGTTAAGATTGGCACTCGTGGAAAAGGAGCCCACTACAAGTTGCAGCGCAAGGGGCCGTAAAAGGGCCAATTGGGCCACATGTCTTCGAAAGAGTTGATAAATCAATTGGGCCATATATGGGCCAATTGGGCCATATTGGGGACATTGAGCTTGGAGCCAGGTAGTTATTAAGGTCATCAATGCGTTGGCTGTCATAAAGTTGTGACCGTTTATGCCTCCAATGAGATATGACCCTTCTATAGGATTTTGCGAGCGACAAACCCGTCATAAACCCGTCAGTAAAGGGGCCATAAAGGGGACAATGGGGACATGAAATCCGTCAAACCCATAAGGAAATAATCTGGAAACGTGAAGTGACTGCTAGTCCTCCATGAATAGGTAGATAAGCAAGGCCTGACCCCAATTCTGAATAGTTATGGCTGGATATATAATGCTCAACAACCAAAACTACTACATATTAGATAGATTTGGCTGGAGATACTCCTATTAACCGAGCCAGAACCTATATCGGGGAGTTAATCAGATCTATTAAGAAGCTGTTAGTTAATAGTCGAGGTGACCTCGGGTCCTTCGCTGATTAATACAACTAAATAGAACTCTGATCGAGCGCAAATCAGGCGCAATCGAGCGTAAATCAGGCGAAAACCATCTTACCGAAAGATATGAAAGCACCGGATAAAGTAAAACGATTAGTGGAAGTATTCGATCGGAATCTGGAGGCTTATAAAAGTTCCGGTTATAAGGAAGCCAATGTCCGGTCCGAATTTCTCGCTTCCCATGTTAGCGGACAACTATTGGACGTTCGTCCATAAGTTGTCCGGCAAATGGGGAGATATTATTGTGCTTATTTCCCCAATGCTCTTGCTTTTTCGTTTGCTCCCTGTGCACGCCGCCTTGGTTAATCATCTTTTGCGAATATTGGGCAAAAGTTAGCTGGAGGCAAGAAAAGGGGATTCGGTTTAGAAAGGAAAATCATTCCCCATTCAAAATAAGTTAACAACTTAACAACGTCCCCTAAACTGACTAAACTGATGGAATGAAGAGTGAACTTGACTTTGGTGGGGTGCTGTGATATCTCTTTTTAGAACTTCCCATTAGCCATTAGCGTTAGCGAGGAGATATTTTATGGCTGCACCACAAGCTATTCTTGATCTGGTTGATCGATTTGATCGCCATTGCGATTCTTATCTTTCTCCCGGCTACAATGAGACCCAGGTAAGGCGGGAGTTTATTGACCCGATGTTTAAAGCCCTGGGGTGGGACGTCGATAATGAGAAAGGGTTTTCCGAGCAGTGGAAGGAGGTGGTCCATGAAGACGCCATCAAAGTCGGCGCCGCGACCAAGGCCCCGGACTACTCTTTTCGGTTGGGGGGGCGGAGGCTCTTTTTTCTTGAAGCCAAGAAACCATCGATCAACCTGAAGGAGGACCCATCCCCGGCCTATCAGCTTCGCCGCTATGGGTGGACCGCCAAGCTGCCTCTCTCCATCCTGACCGATTTTGAGGAGTTTATTGTCTATGATACCCGGATCCGTCCGGCCGCCGGGGATAAGGCATCCAAAGCCCGGATTCTTTACATACGCTATGATGAATACCCCGGGCGGTGGGATGAGATCGCCTCGATCTTCTCGCCCCGGGCGATCCAGGAAGGCGCCTTCGACAAGTACGTCCAATCGGCCACCAAGAAGCGTGGGACCGCTGAGGTGGATCAGGCCTTCCTCTCCGAGATCGAGGAGTGGCGCGAACTACTGGCCCAGATCGGAAGAGCACACGTCTGAACTCCAGTCACACTGATATATCTCGTATGCCGTCTTCTGCTTGAAAAAAAAAAATAACAGTATGCCCAAGCTGCTCCATCGGGCCAGTACCAATGCCGGTCTAGAACTTGGTCAC
>CAKZYZ010000349.1 GCA_937885075.1 uncultured bacterium
ACTTCTGTTAGAACCACTTCTCTTTTTTTTGTTTTTTGTTTTTGTTTCTTTTTTTGTTTTAATGATACGGCGACCACCGAGATCTACACTCTTTCCCTACACGACGCTCTTCCGATCTCCCGCGTCACCACCAGAATGGCATCAGGGCGGCGAGCCATAATACCATCGATTAACTCCCTCTGCCCGGGATAACGATAGGCATCATAACAGGCAATAATGACCGGAATTTTGCCGGGCAAGCGATTCAGGAGAGCTCCCCCCTCTTCTTCTCCGGCCTTGAGGGAGATATTTATAACTTCCGGCTTAAAACCCAGAAAGTTCAGATGTTCCGCGGGATCATCGTCGGTTATTATGCTGCCCTCTACCTCTACCGTTATCTCCGGCTGAAAACGGATCAGAAAAATATGGCTCGCAGGCTTAATCGGGATTTTGCCGCCGGATGTTCTATAGACCGATATCCCTTTTCGGGCAATCCGAAGTGAGAGTTCATTTCCGTCCAGATTTAAAGCCGACTCCCGATCCCTTTTCTGATGATTCAACCAGGACTTCACGGCGGCAAGCCTCACCATGCTCTCCTCGATCCTCTCTCCGATCTCGCGGTCTTTCTTGCGGCCAACAGAAAGTGCGGACATAACCTCTTCCCGGGCTACCGGGTCATGACAGAGCAATAGAATATCAACGCCGGCCTTGAGCGCATTGATCGCGGTTATTTCAGTTGAATAGCCGCCCCGGAGCGCTCCCATACCCAGGTCGTCACTTATCAGAATACCACTAAAATGGAGTTCATCTCTTAATAGACCGGTCATCAAATTACGGGAAGCAGTGCCCGGAAGTATAACCCCATCTTCAAAAGCAGGATAAGCCGCGTGGGAAGTCATGATCGCCTTTACCCCCGCGGCGATCGCGGACTGAAATGGGATAACATCCCTCTGCTTTAACTCCTGAATAGACTCTTTGATCACCGGCAACTCTTCGTGGGAATCAACCCGGGCCGATCCCTTGCCCGGGAAATGCTTGGCAGTGGCAATAACTCCTTCATCCTGCATCCCTTTGATCAAGGCCAATCCCATTTCTGAGACCTTTTCAGGATCTCCGCCTAATGCCCGAAGCCCCAGGCTCTTGCTGCCCAGGTCCGAATATAGATCAAGAACCGGCGCCAGATTCATATTGATCTCATGCCCGCGAAGCTCCCGGCCGGTAATCCGCCCCTGATAGTAAGCGTCCTCGGATGATCCCGCGGAACCCAGCGCCAGGTTTCCCGGAAAAGCTGTTACCCCTTCTCTCAGCCGGGCAACCGTCCCCCCTTCCTGATCGATCGCTATCAGGAGAGGACTGTCAGCAACCTCCCGGCGTAATTCCTTAAGCCTTCCACAGAGTTCAGCCACCTGATCGGAATCAAGTATATTTCTTCCGAATAGGATCACTCCCCCCACCTTCCAGCGGAGGATATACCGGCGGAGTTCGTCATTAATCCGAACTCCGTCGAAACCGATCATCAAGAGTTCACCTGATTCTTGATCTTTCATTATATTTTTTCTTTAAACTTATTTTTTCTTCAAAAAAAATAGTTTGAAGAAAAAATAATAATTCGCAGTAATAGCAACAACATTACAGGCATGGTTTTTACTTTAAAAGAACTAATTATAATGATCTTTGTTCAAAACATAAAACCAGCGATGAAGCCACTGATTTTATAACTACTTTTTATTTGCAACTTCCGATTGCTTTTAGTAGATTAACCCGCCAATTTTATTTCAGCTAATCTTTTCCGGCAGAGACAACTTGCTGTTTCGGGATTTAGATAATTGTACTTTCCCGAAGCAAAATTACGATTTAAAACCCGGTAAACTTTTTAAATTAATTTCCCGTGCCAACCTGATGGAATTATGCTGGTCTTGGCTCAGAAGACAAAAATCGCCCCGCCAACGGCGTGGCTAGTTTTATAGATGAAATCGGAATGTGACTATCTCTTCAGCCCGGCAGAGTGGGCTGCTATTCATGTCCACAAATATTATCTCTCCCAGAAGATTGGCTATGAGGTACGTCTCCGGGATGTGATCCGGGACTGGCTGAAACATTATGCCGGCAAATGGAGAAGCGGGCAACGGAAGATCGAGGAAGAGAACGGTAATAATCCGACTGCCGAGCGATGCTACAGCCCAGCGGAGTGGAAGGCTATCCGGGTACACCGCTACTTCCTCTCCCAACGTAATAGCCGCTGGGTCAGCTTCAAAGAAGCCATCTCGAATTGGGAGAATGACTATGCCCGCACCTGGAGAGAGAAGCGATTGAAGATATCATCCCGAAACCAGATGGAGCAGATCTTGAAGCATAAGTGGCTGGAATCAGAGAAAGTCGGTCACGATATCGGGAAGGACGCCGTCACCGATTGGATCAATAAATATGCCTCCATCTGGCGGAACTGGTGGGAGAGTGAGTGAAAAGAAGTTATAAGTGCCTAAAGTTTGAAGTGCCTAAAGTTGTTCGCTTCGCTTAGTGTTTTAGCTTTTGCCCGCTTTCCCGATAGAGGTGAATATTGCCAGTAATTCACTGGATTCGGTATATTCAGGCTTTATTCTCTCCCATGGAAGTAAATCTGCTTCTACTATTACTTGTAACCAATATTGCGTTTCGCTGGCCTCACTTTCACAGATTTTGATCTTATTATTAAAATCCGCCCGACTCCTTGCCCGGTTTGCCTCCCGATAATTAGCACCTACAGATGTTCCCGCCTTGGTGATCTGATTTCTAATAACCCGACCTTCCGGAGTATTCGGCAATTTAGTTGATAGTCGGATTATCCTGACCGCGAATGCTCGGGTTCTCTTTTCAAGTTGCTGAGAAAACTCTTTATTGTCCATTTTTTTCTTCTCCCTTATCGTATGGTTGTCCAGTACTAGGCGAAGCGACAACTTTAGGCACTTTATCGCACTTTAGGCACTTATAACTTCTTTATACTTTAGGCACTTCAAACTTTAGGCACTTATAACTTCTTTATCTTATAGGTACCAGAACATCCGGGCGCTCTCCTTTGCTATATGGAAGCTGATCCCGATTCATCAGCGGCATTTGCTTTAATTTGTCGCTAAACCTTTTCGCGTCTTCATCTCTCCCTGCTACCTGGTAGGCGATTGTCAAGGCTTCGGCTACTCTCGTTCGGTCGGGGTAGTCGTTGGCCAGCTGTTCCAGCAGTCTTATTGCCCGGTCCGGTTCACCCCGATCCAGTAAGGCCAGAGAGAGGTTATAGCGGGTACGGGGGCTATCGGGGAGAACCATGAGGGCACGGCCATAGGTATCAATTGCCCGGTCGGGCATGCCGGACTGGGCCAGGAGAAGTCCCTGCTCACAGAGGGCGGGAACAAATCCGGGACGCACCTCGATAACTCTGTCATACTCCGCGATAGCATCTTCTTTCCTCCCCAGCCTGGCATAAATCCCTGCTAAAGAATGATGGGTTACCCAATCATCCCGGTTATCCAGAAGCTCTTCCAGAAGCGATGCTCCTTCAGACGGTGAGCCTGACCGACCCAGGGCCCGGGCCAGATTGCTCTTGACCGCGAAGATAATATCTCCGCGGGCCATCGGATCTCCCTCCATCGCGGAAAGAGACGCCCGAAGATGGATAATCGCGGGAGAATCATCTCCCTTCTGGTATAAAATCTGCCCCAGATGAGCCTGGGCCATCGGGGTAGTGGGATATTTACCCACGGCGTCCCGCCAGAGGGTCTCGGAGTCACTCCATCTCCCGGATTGCCGGTATGATAGAACCAGGAGTAAGCCCACTCCGGTCAGGGCGAGCATGATCATCCATCTCCGTAATCCGGTCTTTGTCAGCGGCAATAACCCCAGAAATAACAGACCGGCAATCCCAATTGAGGGGAGATAAGTGAAGCGATCAGCCGCCGAAGCCATGCCGCTCGGGAAGATCCCGCTCACCGGCAGTATAATGATCAAAAATAAGAGCCAGAAAAAGAATAAACCATGGCAGCGGCGGCGAATACCGATGAAAAATATCGTTAGTGACGCGATCAGCATCACAGACGGAAGACCGGCCCAGGCGGTCCGGAAGAATGTCACGGCAGTAGGATAGGCGGCGGATATCCTGACCGGAAAGATAATCTTGGAGAGATAAAAGGTAAGTGTATTACAGAAAAGCATGACCCGCTCTCCCGGGCCGACCAGATGAAGAGGGACCATCGCCTGATGCCGGGTCTGCCCGTAGATCGCGACTAACCCGACTATAAGCGCCAGCAGAAAAAAGGGAATCTTCTCTATTATCCATCTCCGGTTGGATACTCTCGGCAGAGTATTATTCCGCGGGACCAGAAGGTCAACCAGAATCATAATCAGGGGAATCGTTACCGCCATCGGTTTGCTGAGCATTGCCAACAGGGACAGCAAGAGAACCAATAGATACCAGCCCGGCAGCCTTTTGACTCTGTATCTGAGGTAGGTGATGATCGCAGCTAAATAGAAGAAACCACAGAGGACATCTTTTCGTTCACTGATCCAACCCACGGACTCCACCCGCAGCGGATGAAGAGAGAAGAAAAGAGCGGCCAGAAATGCCGGCCAGATGAGATGATAACGCGCTCCTGAATAAAACCTGGTTCCCAGAGAATAAAATAGCAGCAACACTAATACCCCGGAAGCGGTATGAAGCAAGAGATTACCAAAATGATATCCGAATGGATTAAGCCGCCAGAAGGCGTAATCAACGCTGTAACTAACCCAGGCTAAAGGCTTAAAATCACCAACCGTGAAGTCATGAAATATCCAGATGAAATTATCCGGTCCAAACTCTCTGATATCCCTATGAAATACTACATTCTCTTCATCATCCCAGTTAAGAAATTCTCCGGTTAAAACCGGGAAGAAAGCGATGAAGTTGAGAATAATCAGAAGGCAGATAGCGGATATAATGGACTTATTGATACTCATCTTTGTAATTTCCAAATTCACAGAAGAAATCGTTAAATCCCCCCACCTCGGCCCCTTTTTGTGTCCACAGATTACACGGATTTTCACTGATTGTTGCCCTCTACCTCACCCCCTTTTTATGACAGGACTATTGCTGTCAGGACTATTAGCCTCGCCTCGGACTTTATTTCTTTTTCTGTTATTGGTCCTGTCTGCAATCGTCCTGCCCTAATTCATTTATTTTAATCGTCCTGTCCAAAAATCGTCTTGGTCTCCCCCGAATTTCATTCGGGGTCAAAATAGTTTTTTTAAAATAGTCCTGCCCCAGAATCGTTGATGTGATATATTATTGATGTTGATCAACTATTTCAATTCAATTTAATTTTAATCAAATTAATAATCAATGAAAAGACTTCGTTTAGCTACTGGAGGCTGGGTTACAGGGTTAGTAATCTTTATTCTGATCTCTGGATTTCTTCTTCCGGCCTGCGGGAAACGAAAAGAAGGAGAATCATCTTCTACGACCGAGTACCTTGATATCGACCTAAAAAAGTTTCCCAAAGATCAATATAATGATGTGCCCCTCCGGGCCGATGCCGATAAGATCATTAAAGCGGGCAACGCGGTTAAGATTACTTTCTATGGAGCCACCCGGATAGTGGGCGGTTCCTGCATTTTGATGGAATATAAGGGACACCGGGTCCTGATTGATGCCGGGATATTCTATATGTCCAGCCTGATCCCTTTAGATAAGCGGTTCGAGTTTAATCCCTCCAGCCTGGATTATGTTATCTTGACTCACTCCCACGGCGATCACAACGCCCGCCTGCCCCTCCTTTATCAATGGGGCTATAACGGCAAAATCTACGGCACCCCCCCCACCAAAGATATCAGCAATATTATGCTTCAGCTCAGTGCCGGGATGACCGCCCGACGGAACCGGGTTGATTTTCGTAACCGAACCGTTCATAACCGACCCTGTGAAAAATCCACGGCACTCCGACAGGATGAATTCCTTGATGTCCGAAAATCGCGGGCCTGGATCAATAACCTGGGTTATCATTCCTGTCAGGCCTGCCGGGAGATGGTAAAGAGTGATAAGGCCGCCCTGAACAACAAAGTTGAACAATGGTTCCAGGTAGTTCAGCCGCTGGAACTATTCAAGCTTAATGACGATATCTCGTTCCGGCTCCATAACGCCGGCCATATTCTGGGCAGTTCCCAGGTTGAAATGATCCTGGGTCAGGGTGAAGATACAATAACTCTGGTCTTCGGGGGGGATTACGGCAACAAAATTTCTCCTCTGATCAGACCCCCGGATCAGATCAAGGCAGCCGATTATGTGATTACCGAAGCCACTTACGGCGCGGTCAGAAAGAAATATACTGAACCATATTTTGATGATTTTATCGATGAGATCGTCATGGCGGTCCAGCGGGGAGAACGGGTCATCTTGCCGGCATTCGTACTCTCCAAGTCCCAGAAGATCATCTCCGTATTGGCCGAGCAGGCATACCTGGGCCGAATACCGCAGAATTGCCCGATTATTGTCTGCTCTCCAACAGTAAATAAACTCAACAAGATCTACCAGAAATACCTCCAGGAAGCGCCTGAAGAATATTTCTCCGAAGAGGCCAAGAAACGCCAGAAGTGGCGGAATCCTTTTAAGTGCGAACAGTTCTTCTTCGGTTCAATCAGCAGTTACAAGAAAAAATACGGCAAGATAGGAACTCCGGCGATCTTTCTCGTTTCATCCGGGATGATGGACTTTGCCAGCGCCCTGGAACTGGCAGAAAAATACCTGGCTGATCCGAAATCTAATTTCTTCATTGTCGGCTGGCAGAGCCCGGACTCGGTTGGACGGGCGGCAATGAAATTAACGGAAGTGGTTATCAAGGGAAAGACCATCCCGGTCCGCGCCAAGGTGAAGAAGTTCGGACAATTCTCCTCTCACGGAGATCTGACCATGCTCCTTAGTAATATTAAGAACTACCAGGGAGTCAAAGGGGTGGTCGTCCAGCATGGAGAGACCGAGTCGGTCCTCAATCTGGCTTACTTAATCAATAAAGACTTCAAACTCCCAGTCTTCGTGCCCGCGTTTCTGGACACACTCTGGCTTGATAAGAAATCATTTTTGAAGGTAAAACATGACTTTTCCTTCAAGGCCCAGCAGCTGCGCCAGCTTAATTCCGCTCTGGAACTGCCCAAAGCCAGCCTGAAGAAGAAAAATCAGGTCGCGTATAACAACCTGGCCCAGGCGGAGAAAGCGTATCGGGCCGGTAATATTGATCTGGCGCTGAAATATGCCCGGGATGCCGTTCGGCGCTATAACGCTCTGGCCGATGCCCATTATCTGATGGGGAAGATATACCGGGATAAAAATATGGCTAAACAGATGCAGGCGGCTTTCAAAAAAGAGATCGCCGTCAATGCCTATGATTCCCGCTTCTATCTCGGTCTGGCCCGGGGTTATCTCCAGGACGGCCAGATCAATGACGCTATCCGGGAACTGCGCACCTGCCTTTATTACAGCTCGGAAGATATTGAGGCGCTGGCATTGCTGGGAGAGATCTACTGCAACAACGATCTTCAGAATGCCGGCCTGGAACTCTTAAAGTTAGCCAACTCGATCGATCCCTACGACGAAGCAATCAGCTTAAAGATGGAAGAGATGGTCCGGGAGAAAGAGAGAAGGCAGGTCTATTACATCTCCAGCCGGAAGGGGAAATATTTTCATTATCCCTGGTGCCCGCGGGCCCAGAAAATCTGGGAACAATACCAGATTCGTTTCCCGAGTCGTTCCGACGCGCTCAGGAAAAATTATATGCCCTGTATTCAGTGCAATCCTTAGGGAGAAGTGCCTAAAGTTGGAAGTTGTCGCTTCACTTAGCTTTTTGAGCGTTTTAGCTTTGGGGCTCGCTTAAAAGAAGTACCTTCCTCCGTCGCTAAAGCTATGGCGGATAGAAAAAGTTGTTCGCTTTCACCTGGTTTTTCCGGCTTTAGTATCCCGGTTAATACAAGCAACTGAAGTTGGGAGTACCTTAAGGGAAATACTCGTCAGCATATTTATTCTTCTCAACCTCACCCCCTTATATTTTTTAATCTCCTGCATTCCTGCTTTCCTTAGGGGTATAAAAATTCCGTAGTGGGAATTAGCGTGTCTTGATTTTATTGATCCAGGTTCGGGCACGGGTGAAGTTTGGATTAAGCTGTAAGACCTCTTTCATCTGTTTTTCCGCCTCGCCCAAACGGTCCTGGTAATAGTATACCACTCCCAGATTAAATATCGCCTCCACCATCCCCTGATTGAGTCGGAGGGAGGCCCGGTAAGCTAGTTCTGCCTCATCATACCGTTTGAGGCGGGTATAGACCGAACCAAGATTATTGTAGGCGTCGGGTTGGGCCGGATCGAGAGTGATAGCTTTCAGCAGAACCCGGACAGCTTCATCCAGGCGGCCAACCATGCCATAGGCTGCTCCCAGCTTGATCAACCCCTGCGGGCTGGATGGTTCAAGCGCCGCCGCGGTTTCAAACTCCCGAACCGCCTCCGGGATCCGGTTCAATCCGATGAGCGCCTTTCCCAGATTACTATGGCTCTTCGGATCCCAGTCTTTGATCCTGATCGACTCCGTGAACTCCCGAACCGCGTCTGTCAGACGGCCTTCCGCCAGATAGATATTGCCGAGATTATAATGGGCTCTGGGACTCTCCGGTGAATGCCGCGCGGTAGCCAGATAGATTGCCTTATTATCGCTCCAGTCCAGATTACGTCGTATGGTCAGAGCGGACAATGTAACTATCACCGCGATTAACAGAGATAATCCGGTCCGGAATGTCTTTGCTTCCCTACCTCGAGTTATAATTGTTTCAGCAAAAATCGCAAAGAGAAGCACGAACCCAATTGAAGGGAGATAAAGCCAGTGTTCCGCCATCTCAGCGTTGAGGGGAAACCAGTTCATGTAGGGGAGAAGCGCGCAGAAGAACCAGACTATGCCGAAGAAAATGATCGGAGAACGCCGGTATGCTCTCACCGCTCCGATCACAACCCCGGAAAGAATTATCGCGGCATAGATCACCCCCGAAGAGAATAAAACAGTCACCGGATAAATAACCCGTTCCATCCGGAGATGAACGGGAAAGATAAGGACTTTGAGATAGAGCAGTATCACCTCCGAACCGGTCAGGAATCTCTCATAGAAGGAATAGGGGTTTGAGGAGAGAGAAGCATTGCCTGACTGGATTATGAAGTACCGGGCCATCGCGTAAATAAGAGCGATCATAAATAACGCGGCATAATACCAACCGGCAGGGGACAGTCTCTCATTATTCGCCCGACCAGTCATCTTACGAAGAGTAATATGACAGAGGATAATCAACAAAGGCAGAATAATCGCCGCCTCTTTGGCAGAGAGGGCAAGGAGAAAAAATACCATTGATAATAACAACCGAAAAATCTTTCTGCCATCCAGAGAAAATAATAATGCCAGCAGCATAAAGAAAGCGGCCAGAAGATCAGCTCTCCCCGCGATATAAGCAACCGACTCAGTCTGAACCGGATGCACCAGAAATAGCACTGCTGTTAAAAAAGGCACCGCGCGAGGAAACATTCGACAAATCGGAGAGACTGTAGCCGCGGTTGTTGACCGCGGCTGATAGGTACCACGGTCAACGACCGCGGCTACAATATCCGAGTCCATCCCGGCAAACCGAGATGGAGCATAAGGACCCGGGTTTAGCGAATGTTTACTTCCCCGGAGCTTGATAAAAAACGAGATGAGGAAGAATACCAGCAGCGAGTTGGCAATATGGATGAGGATGGAGGTAAGATGATATCCAAACGGATTTAATCCCCAGCAGGTATAATCGATCGTATAGGAGATCGCTTGCAGCGGCCGAAAGAAATTTCCCCCGACCTCCGGGGCTAAATCGGTATTAAATAATCCAGGAATATTAGAAAGTGATCTAATCGAGAGATTCCCGGTAACCAGGAGTTCATCATCCCAGACAAAAGAATTCCCGAGCGAATTCCCATAAACCCCGAAACCGATAATTATCAGTATCACCACCAGCGACAGATTGAAAATGGATATAATCCGTGGATTCGCCACGACTACTCCTTGGTATCCGACAGGTTAGGTGATATAGGGGGGCGTTTTTGGTTCTTAGAGTGCCGATTTTTTGACAAAATCGGTGTTATAAGCACCCGGCTCCTCTCTTAATATCCATGTGTCCTGTTGGTAATCGGTTTCGACATCCGTCTCCACGAAGGATCGACGGCGCTGATACCGCGCCCGGGCGTTGGCAATAAAATCTTTGCTTCCCACCGCCAGCGATTCGGTCCAATGCGGTACTCTGTTAAAATTCTTGAGTTCAATCTGCCGCCGTATACCTTCATTATGTCTCCGGCTAAATTCTGCCTGGCTATTAAAGTTAAGGGCTTGAAGTAATCGCTCAATATCAATAATACGATATCGATGACGAGTTCCGCTGAGCTCATCATATCCGCACCACCTCCACTCCTTTGGATGATCAACAACTCCACAACGAACCATATTCATATCCACATAACGAAGGCAGTTAATCAGATGCCGACCATCCTCTATCATCGTACATTGATACGGATGCTCCCATACTGAGCCCTGATGGTCTTTACGTAAATTAAGTTGCCTGGCAACAGCGCTCGAAGGTAACTGCATTAACCGGCCGACATCATGCCGATTTGTTGCATGCACTATCACATGAACATGGTTGCTTGTGATGCAATAACCATAGACAGGTACATTATACCGCTTCGCGGCAATCCGCAGCCACTCTCGATAGGCTCTGCGCTCCTGGGAGAATTTCAAGAGGAATCGTTTATCATGACACCGGTGGGTCAGGTGATAGGTATATCCCTCAACTAAATATCTGGAGGCTCTTGGCATGTTTATATACTACCACAATGTTAGTTCCGTTAAAAGCATGATTTTCAGTTAAAATCAGCACTCTAAGGGGTCAAATAGGGGATAAAATTATTGCAAATGATTGCTATCTATGGTATTGCTATGGCGAATCCACGAATAAACACGAATAAACCGGTCAAACTGATTAACCATATCCTGATAAATAAATTGATTTAGCTTCTTCTTTTTTTTAAATCGTCCCACTTTCGTCCCGCTTTTTTCGTGATCTTTAACTGCAACGTGTTATATTATTATCTATGAAATGCAGGAAGATCATCATCTTAGCCGCTCTCATTCTGATCGGGGGATTAATCTGGGTCTTCTTTCTCCGGTCTCGAGTGGATGACCGTCCCAATCTGCTCCTGATCACGATGGATACTACCCGGGCCGACCATCTGGGATGTTATGGTTATGATGCCGCCCGGACCCCGACTCTGGACGCACTGGCCCGGACCGGGGTTAAGTTCAACCGGTTCTTTACTACTGTCCCCCTTACCCTCCCCTCTCACACCACTATGATGACCGGCCTCTACCCGCCGGAACACGGCTGCCGGGTCAACGGAGAGCATAAACTCGGGGAGGATATCATCACGATGAGCGAAGTATTCGATAAGAACGGTTACCGGACCGGGGCTTTTGTGGCGGCTTTCGTCCTGGATTCTAAATTCGGACTGGACCGGGGATTTGAAACCTACAATGATTATGATGTCCCTACCTCCAACGATATCTATGACGACAACATCATGTACAGCTACCGTCGGGCGGACCGGGTGGCCGACGCGGCCCTTGAATGGCTTGATGAGCAGTCCGGAGAACCTTTCTTCTGCTGGGTCCATTTCTTCGACCCCCATCACCCGTATTACTTCCATCCTGCCCCCGGAAGAGATCTGACCGATTCCTACGATCAAGAGATTGCTTTTATGGACACCCAGATTAAACGGTTGATCGATTACCTCCAGGATCGGGGTATAGCGGAGAATACGACTGTCATCGCGCTGGGCGACCACGGAGAAGGTCTGGGAGACCATGGAGAAGATGAGCACGGACTCCTCCTCTATAATCCGGTTACCCGAGTTCCTCTGATCATCTCCCCCTACAAAGGTTATATTACCACCGAGCGAAAAGATGTCGATTCCCTCCTCTCCTCCGTAGATCTTTTCCCCACCATTCTGGAGATATTCGGCTGGGATCCACCGCCCGGGATCAGCGGAGACAGTTTTGCCGGAGTACTTAAAGGAGTTCTCCCATCAAAGCGAAAAATATACCTGGAGACAGAATTCCCCCTCACTGAATACGGCTGGAGCCCACTGGCCGGATTGATTTCAGGGAACTGGAAATATATCTCAGCGCCGCGCGAGGAACTCTACGACCTGGAGAATGATCCGGCGGAGAGGACCAATCTGGCCGAAGTACATAAGGAGATAACCAACCGGTTAAAAGATCAACTGCTGAAACTGAAAGAGAATATGACTGTAGTCGACGCGACTGACGTTAAACTGGATGAGCAGTCGCGCCGGGAGCTGGAGAGTCTCGGCTACCTGGGAGGATCAAGCGCGAAGATGACCACAGGCGGTACACTCCGGGACCCGAAAGATGCCATCAGGCTGAGGAGTGAATTCATCTCTATTCTAAGTGATGTGAAGAAGGGGGATTTCACCCTGGCTGAGGACCGTCTCCGGAGCTTAATCAAGAAGAGTCCGGAGAGCTATACCTTTCATTACAAGCTCGCGCTCCTGCTTTTTCAGCAGCAGCAATATAGAAAAGCCCGGGATGAATTTCAGAAACTGGCCGACCGCTTCCCGGACGAATATAAGACCCACTACAACCTGGGTAAGACCCTCCTGAAGTTGGGGAGAGATAATGAGGCGATCAAGGAACTTCAGCTGGCCATAAGCCTGAATGATGAGAATACGCCAGCTTACAATAACCTGGGGATCGCTCTCCTCAAGGCCCGCAGAATCGTTGAGGCGATAGATGCCTTTAATCGTTCAGTGGAGATAGACTACGATCAGGTCGACCCTCATAATAACCTGGGCAACGCCTACCTCTCCCTGGGGCGGGTAGAAGAGGCGGCAACCGAGTTCCGCCGGTCGGTTGAGATTGATCCGGATTTTTTTGAGGGGCGCTATAACCTGGGACTCTGTCTGGAACGGTTGGGGAAGAACAAGGAAGCAGCCCGAGAGTTTAAGGAAGCTTTACGCATCCGACCGGATTTCGTTCCGGCCCGGCAGCAGATGGAGCAGGCGCTTCGGGGAAAGTAACTCCCCCCACCTCTCCCCCTTTTTTTGTCCACGGATTACACTGATTACACTGATTGTTTCGCCTTGGCTCGGAGGCTTTGCAGTCTGTCAACTGATAACCGTCTTTTGTTCAACAATTCTTGTGGACTACTTACCTCGCTTTCTTCAGGGCACGAATTAGTGGTCTAATTAAGGAGCCGAGGCGAGGCATCAATCAGTGTAATCTGTGTAATCCGTGGACAAAAAGGGGGAGAGGCGGGGGGATTTACATTGAGTCCGGGGCTGAGATGCCGAGGATATCGAGGCCCTCGGCTATTACGGCCTGGACTCCCCGGGCCAGGGCCAGACGGGCGGCGGTCATCTCCGGATCTTCACCGATTACCCGGTGCTGATTGTAGTAACTGTGGAAGATGGCGGCCAGGTCTTCCAGGTAGGCCGGAAGAAGATGGGGTTGGCGGGTGAGCGCCGCGGATTCAATCAGTCCGGGGAAGAGGATCAGTTTCTTGATAACTTCCAGCTCGGACGGTTCTCTGAGATGGGCCAGATCTACCTGGCCGAATTCCGGCAGATCGAGGCCGGTCTTCTCTGTGTATTTTTTAAATATGCTGTTGATCCGGGCATGGGCGTACTGGACGTAATAAACCGGATTTTCGTTGGTCTGACTCCGGGCCAGCTCCAGATCAAAATCAAGGTGACTCTCCTTCCGGCGGCGGACAAAGAAATACCGGGCGGCATCCTTTCCCACCTCGTCGAGCACCTGTCTCAGAGATATAAACTCGCCCTGCCGGGTCGACATCGAGAGCTTCTTCTTCCCTTCATAGAGAGTGGTGAGCTGGACAATGACTATCTCCAGGATTCCGGGATCCAGCCCCAAGGCCTCCATCGATCCTTTCAGCCGGGCAATATAACCGTGATGATCGGGACCCCAGAAATCAAGAATAGCACTATACCCGCGTCCATACTTCTCCTGATGATAGGCAACATCCGAACTGAGATAGGTCAGATCTCCCCCGCTCTTTCTCAGGACCCGGTCCTTCTCATCTCCATAGGACGAAGCACGAAACCAGAGAGCATCATCCTTTTCATAGGTGCTTCCCCGTTCGGCCAGCTCTCCCAGTACTTTTTCCACATCTCCGGCGGCAACCAGTTCCGTCTCGCTAACCCAACCATCCATCTTCACCCCGAAGTCCCGCAGTTCTTCCTTGATCATCCCCAGAAGGATGGTCGAGGCATAGGAACCGCAGTATTCAATCGCCTCGGCCTCTGATAGTTCAGAAAACTTCTTCCCCTCCGCAACCGGCAGATCATCGGGAATCCCCCGGGCCAGATTGATAATATACTCCCCCTGATAATACTCCCCGGGGAAATCCAACTCTTCCCCATGGAGCTGCCGCCGGCGGAGATAGACCGACGATCCTAAAATTTTCATCTGGCGGCCGCGATCATTGAGGTAATACTCCCGATCAACCTGAAACCCGGCTTTCTTCATCAGATTGGCCAGGACATCTCCCACCGCCGCCTGCCGTCCATGAGCTACTGTCAATGGTCCGGTTGGGTTGGCACTGATAAATTCCAGTAAGGCCGTCTTCCCCTCCCCCGCCTTACTCTCTCCCCATTGGCCGGGGGAGAGTAAGATTACTCGCAAAGCTTCATGGAGAGTTGACGGATTTATGGTAAAATTTATAAAGCCCTTACGAGGGTCAGCCTCTATCCTGACAATCTCGGTATCCTGATTCAGTTCAGGTTCGATCAGAGAGAGAATGACCTTCGCGGTCTCCGCTGGAGGCCGTCTTGCCTGGGAGGCAACTTTCATCGCAATATTCGAGGCCAGGTCACCGTGGGCGTTATCACGGGGAATCTGGAGTTCAATCGGAGGAAGAGAGACGGGTGGAAGCAGATCACGATCGGAAGCTTTCTGAAAAGCTTCTGTGATCAATTTTACAATAGTCTCTTCAATTTTTAAATACATAATAAATTAGCGCCTGCGGCGCAACCTCGTAGTGCAGGACTTCAGTCCTGCCTTCGTTGGGCAGGACTGAAGTCCTGCACTACGAGCTTATTGAAATTACCCAGGAACTTAGCCTCTCTTCGCTTGGGCAACTGTTCATCTTAGGAAAGCAGGAAATCAGGAGAATTTAAAATAATAACCCTCCTGCCTTCCTAAGAGGTATTGAAATTCCAAAACAGAAACTTAGCTCCGCAGCTTATTAAACCGCGAATCACACCCCCGATTAAAACTTCCGGGCGGAGAAATCTTTGCTAATTGAAAAGAAATAAACTACGAATTACACAAATTTTACTTTAAAAAATAATGCAATATTAGTTCAATGATTGCGCATTCTTACTTTTTTTTAGATAAAATTTCCGAAATAGCACCTTATCGCCGAGATCGGAAGAGCACACGTCTGAACTCCAGTCACACTGATATATCTCGTATGCCGTCTTCTGCTTGAAAAAAAAAACAACCAACAACATTCCACGCTTTTGACAAAAGAAGAGGCTCTTGCCCAGCGCAAATGGCTTCTCTTTGATGCTACTGGTAAAACGCTCGGTCGTTTTGCTGCTGAGATAGCAAAAATTTTACGTGGCAAACATAAGCCCAACTTTACTTCTCATGTCGATTGCGGAGATGGTGTCATCATCATCAATGCCGAAAAAATTAAAGTGACTGGGGCAAAGGAAGCTCAAAAAATTTATCGCTATCATACAGGAGCCATGGGCGGCCTTCGTGAAGTTCCCTACAAAACGATGCAAGCTCGTAAACCTGACTATATTATCCGCCAAGCCGTGCATGGCATGATGCCAAAAAGCCGTCTTGGACGACAACAACTGAAAAAATTGCGCATATTTGCAGGATCTGAGCATGATCAGCAGGCGCAGCAACCCATACCCGTATCAGTATGAAAGAATATCTTGGCACCGGCAGACGCAAAACCTCAGTATCCTCTGTAAGACTTCGCCCGAATGGATCGGGAAAAGTCAACGTAAATGGCAGAGAATTTGAAGAATATTTCACTCTTTCTTTGCAACGAGACGAAATTCTTGCCCCTCTGGCAAAATTTGATCTCATCGGGAACTACGATATCGTCATCCGTGTGAAAGGAGGGGGCATCCAAGGGCAAATGATTGCTTCTCGCCTTGGAATCTCACGCGCACTCCTTCAAATAGATGAATCGAAAAAACACGACCTAAAAGAGGTCGGCTACCTCACTCGGGATCCGCGCAAGCGCGAGCGGAAACCCGCGCACGCACCCCATTAGCCGAAGCGCCGCGGCCCGCGCCGCGCCGGCATCCCACCTTCCCCGCAAAGTCGCCAATAGTGCGGCGCCCGGGAGTGGAGGCGAGTCTGGCCAGCACGTCCTGCTCCCCGTGGGGCATGTGTGATGCGTCCCGCACAAGCTGGTGCACCGCGCCGCCGCCGGGCACGACGGACTGTCGCACGCGGCTGATTCCGCCGGCGGCGCCATCTACAACGCGGCGTTCGCCTACCTGCCCCGGCCATTGCGGTTGATCGCCGCCAAAGATCTCCGCACGTTTTTGCGCGACCCGCTCCAGTGGAGTCAACTGGTCATCTTGTTCGGACTGCTGTTGTTGTACCTGACAAACATGCCCGCGCTGATATCCGGACTGGACGCCACCGGATGGGAGTTGATCGGCCCCTTCCTGAACATGTGCGCGATCAGCCTGATTCTCGCGACGTTTACCTGCCGGTTTGTCTTTCCACTCGTCTCCCTCGAAGGTCACAACCAGATCGGAAGAGCGTCGTGTAGGGAAAGAGTGTAGATCTCGGTGGTCGCCGTATCATTAAAAAAAAAAAAGAACACAAGTCTAACTACACAATAA
>CAKZYZ010000350.1 GCA_937885075.1 uncultured bacterium
ATTTGAAGAAACAAAGGAAAATTCCATAGTTTTCTTTGTTTTTCTTCGTGTTCTTCGTGACCTTCGTGGTGAATATTTAGTTTTTTAGCACAGAATGTTAAAAATACCTTTTCGAGTACGGCCTAGCAAGTGATATTTAAATACTGCAGCAGGATTCCCGAACCTACTCAATAATGTCGCCCACCACGGGTTCGACCTTTACCCCCAATCGCTCCAGATATTTTCTTCCTTTCTCCAGGTTCTCTCTGGTGCCGTTCAGCTCCAGAGTTACTTCTCCCACCGTCTCGGTGATCTTAGCCCGCCGGATATTGGGAATCAGATCGTATTTTTCGGCCATGGTGTAAATGACCGGTTCTTTAATCAACTTCTGAGGGAATATGAGATGAACCATTTTTTTAGCCATGATAAATTCCTCCTTTTTAGAATATTTGTAACATTTTGTAGTAAGCTTCCCCACACTCTCGTTACGGCGCTCCGCGTCGTAACGAAAGCCATTATGATGCGTTCCCACGCGGAGCGTGGGAACGAGTAAAAAATAAGAAAGAAAATTATAATTGACAGAATTCTTCGTAGTCGATCAGTTCGGTAATTGTGGGTCTATCCCCGCAGACCGGGCAGTCAGTGTCCCGCAGTACTTTGACTTCGCGAAAGCTCGCGTCCAGAGCATCGAAGGTCAGCAGCCTGCCGTTCAGGAGTTTTCCCGCTCCCAGGATATATTTCAATACTTCATTGGCCTGGAGGAGACCGATGATCCCGGCCACCGCGCCCAGGATTCCCGCCTCCTGGCAGTTCGGCACCGCCCCCGGGGGAGGGGGCTCGGGGAAGAGACAGCGGTAACAGGCGCTCTCTCCGGGGAGGATGGTATAGACCTGGCCGTAAAAGCGGAGTATGGCGCCATGTGAGAGCGGTTTATCGGCTAAAACACAGGCGTCATTGATCAGATATCGGGTAGGAAAATTATCCGAACCGTCCACAATTATATCATAATCTTCTATTATTTCCATAATATTGGCGGAAGTCAGCCGGAGATTATAGGGGATAATCCGGATATCCGGATTGAGACTATGGAGCCGATCCCGGGCGGAGTCCACTTTCGGCCGGCCGACATCGCCGGTGGAATGAATTATCTGACGCTGGAGATTATTAAGTTCCACCCGATCGGAGTCGACGATCCCCAGTTGCCCCACCCCGGCCGCCGCGAGATATAGGGCAGCGGGAGAACCCAATCCTCCGGCGCCGATCACCAGAACTGAGGCTTCGAGTAATTTTGACTGTCCTTTTCCACCAATCTCAGACAATATAATCTGCCTTGAGTATCTTTCAATTTGATCCTCTCTCAATTTCATGACATTTCTTCCTATAAAAATTAGAAATTGTTATTCTATCCTCCAGCTATAGCTGGAATAATAGATACCCGGTCGCGGTCTTGAAGGGGAGTGTTCTCCCTCTGTAAAAACCGGATATCCTCATCGTTAACATAAATATTGACAAACCGGCGTACCTGACCGGTTTCATCACAGATTCTTTCTTTGATCCCGGGGAAATTCTCTTCCAGATCTTCGATCAATTCTTTCACATCGGCCCCGTCGGCCGTTACTTCGGATCGATCCCCGGTCAGTTTCAGCAGCGGGGTTGGAATTTGAACTGTAATACTCATCTTCTCTCCTCCTTATTTCTTATTTTTTAACGTGTTCCTCGAATGAGTCGATGGTCGGCTTTATTCGCACCGCTTCCCCGATTCTCTTCGCTACCGCCTCCTGAGTTTTTAACCCGTTCCCGGTAATACAGATGACGATTGATTCATCCCGGGGTATCCGGCCCATTTCGATCAGTTTTTTTGCCGCGGCCAGGGTCACCCCGCCGGCCGTTTCGGTGAAGATCCCCTCGGTCGCCGCCAGAAGCTTAATCGCGGCCACGATCTCCTCATCGGAGACATCCTCTCCCCATCCACCGGTCTCGGCGACCGTCCCCACGGCGTAGACACCGTCGGCCGGGTTGCCGATCGCCAGAGATTTGGCGATGGTATCCGGCTTGACCGGTTTGACGATACCGGAATGATCCTTGATCGCGGTAATTATCGGACAGCAGCCAGTGGCCTGGGCCGCGTAAATTTTAGTATCGACCCGGCCGATCAATCCCAGTTTCTCGAATTCTTTCAACCCCTTATGGATCTTGGATATCAGGGAACCTCCCGCCACCGGAACCACGATATGTCTGGGCGGCTTCCAGCCCAGTTGCTCGGCAATCTCGTAGGCGTAAGTCTTGGAACCTTCGGCGTAGTAGGGCCGGATATTGATATTGACAAAGGCCCAGTTGTACCGGGCGGCGACCTCGGAGCAGAGACGGTTCACCTGGTCGTAGTTGCCGTCCACCGCGATCAGGGTGGGGTGATAGATCAGGGTCCCGATCACTTTCCCCATCTCCAGATCGGCCGGGATGAATATAAACCGCCGCAGATTGGCCAGGGCCGCCTGCGCGGCCACCGAGTTGGCCAGGTTTCCAGTCGAGGCGCAGGCTACGGTGGAGAAGCCGAACTCTCGAGCTTTGGAGATCGCTACCGCCACCACCCGGTCTTTAAATGAGAGGGTGGGGTGATTAACGGAATCGTCCTTGATATAGAGTTCCTCCACCCCCAGAACCTTTTCCAGGTTCCGGGCCCGGAAGAACGGGGTGAACCCGGTGTGGAGTCCGACGACGGGTTCTCCATCGAGAGGCATCAGTTCACGATAACGCCAGAGATTGTGGGGTCTTGATTCAATCATTTCTCTGGTCAGAACCTTCCCGATCTTCTCGTAGTCGTAATCCACCTCCAGCGGTCCGAAACAGTACTCGCAGACGTAGAGGGGCTCTTTGGGATAGGTTCGGGAACATTCCCGGCATTTCAGTCCTTTAACATAGCTCATGATCTTTTCCCTCATTGATTTTTTTTCATTTGGAGCTTGGTGTTTGTAATTTTATAAATGTAATAATGATCTGTTTCACTATATAATTAAAAACCCGATCTTTTAATGACTCTAACCCGACAGTAACCCTCCGGGTCCGGCTCGATCGAGACTATCTCCTGGCCGTCGTTCTCCAGACTGGGAGGGACGTTGGCAAGGGGCTCACCCTTATCCAGATAAATAACCACCTCCTCCCCCGGCGCCATCGTCTCCAGATAAAGCTTGGCCTTGACATAGTTGAGGGGGCAGGCTACCCCCCTTAGATCAAGCTCCTTCTCTTCAGTTTTTTCTTTCTCATGGACGGCGGCAGTGTCATATTTGCTTTTCAGATTAAATTGATCATCCATCTCCCGGTAGATCGTCTTCACTTCATCCAGAAGCCCTTCCGCGTATCGGCCGGCTTCTTCCGGCGCCGATCTCGCGCTTCTCTCCCAGACCTCAAGGAGACCAGAGAATCGAGGAGAACAAAAACCTTTTTCAACCAGTTCCTTCTGGAAGAGCTCGATGGCCTCTGCCTCCGTCTTCGGTTCCAATCCCCGAAGAACCAGGAGAGCCCGGGCGCTGAGGTAGATGGCTTGCCGGATCGGCTCCCGGGGATAGCCGGTATCAACCGCGGCCTGAAGCAGTTTTCCGGCTGTCTTAAAATCCTCCTCGATCAGGTCCACAATCCCGGCGCCGCATTCTCCCGGCCCAAGCCCGGCCAGAGTAAAGTCCTCCTCCTTCCCCCAATCCCGATAGAATAAGGGGTCAACTCCGTAAGCCGGAACGCATGCCTGCTCTTTAAGCAAGGACTTCAGCTCAATCCTCCCTTCCTTTTCCAGATAGTCGTAAAAATCCGCGTAATTAGAGATGGCCCCGGCCGAGCGCCGCACAAACTCCTGCAGCACCCCGGGGAGGTTTCGGGCCGGAACAATACCGAGCTCTTCGCCCAGACGCGTGCTGCCCTCTCTTCGGTCACCTCCCACCCAAACGCTGTAAAAAGGAACCGGACGAGAACCCACTTTCCGGGCCAGGCCATGGAGCCCGATCTCACCGATCGGATGGTGAGCGCAGGCATTGGGGCAGCCATTGATCCTGATCCGTACCCCGGGGAAATCCCGGGTATCGATCTTAGCCGCTTCCAACCGCTCGACGATTTCGGCCGCCGCGGCCCGGGAGTTGCAGAGGCCCAGATTGCAGGTATCAGCGCCCGGGCAACAGGCCGGATCGAGGATGGTGGAGGCATCCGGTCGGGAGAGGGTGAGTTCGCGGAGCCGGCGGTAGATCATCGAAACGGAGGGACCCGGCACGTCAGTGATAAGGATGTTCTGATCCGTCGTGGTCCGGAACGTCACCCGGCTTCCCTCCGGGGAGATCCCGGCCAGGCCTTCCAGTTGATCGGGAGCGATCAGTCCCAGCGGGAGTCTCACCTCCAGGGAGTAAAAACCCTTCTGTTTCTGCTCCTGGAGATTACACCTTCTCCAGTTCCGGAAATCATCGGAATCTTCGTCACAGGTCCCTCCCCCCGCGGTCGGCCCGGGGAATACGATATTTCTCAGCGTGATATCTTCCTCCGCCTTCAACCGCGCCAGCTCCTCCCGATACCAGCGCTGAAACTGTTCGAATCCCACCTCCTCGATCAGGAATCTCAGTCGATTGTGGTGCCGATCCCGCCGGTTACCGTGGCGGTCAAAGGCCCGTTTAACGGCCTCGGCCACATACCCTATCTCGGCCGGCTCCACCAGGTCCTCCAGGACTCTTCCCACCCGGGAAGAAGCTCCCATCCCCCCCCCGACATAGACCCGAAAGACATTCCGCTCTTCACCCCCGCCCGGTTCCCGGCGGGCGATAACACCCAGATCATTCACTGTGGCGGGGACACAGTTTTGAGAACAGCCGGAGAAAGCGATCTTATATTTTCTCGGCAGGCGAAAAGAAGACTCCTGAGCGAGAATATATTCAGAGAGACCGACCGCGTACGGCCTGACATCAAAGGCCTCCTTCGGACAGACACCGGCCCGGGGGCAGGCGATAATATTTCTGACCGTATTCCCTCCCCCGCCGCGGGGGCTCAGGTCGAAATCCTTGAGATAATCAAGGATCCGACCGGTATCTTCAATTTTTACCCCGTGAATTTGAATGTCCTGCCGGGTGGTCACATGGAGGGACCCGTCGCCATACTTCCGGGCCACGGCGGCGATGGCTCTCATCTGGTCCGCCGAAAGCCAGCCGCCAGGGATTCTCAGGCGGCACATGTTAATAAGCCCTCCGCGCTGCGAGTAGATCCCCCAGGGCACCCTCAAGCTCTTAAAACGCGCGGACGAAATCTTATCTTCCAAAAACGCCTTCAGCTGTTCTTTGTACTCTGTAATTCCGGCGATAATTTTCGGTGGTAGACGAAACATTTTTACACCCCGTTATATTCTCAACTCGTTTAGTTTGTTTTCGGGAAGATCTCTCGCCTCAATCGTCATTCCATCTCTTCCGGAAACGATCCTGATCGAATATTCATCTTGCCGGTAGGTTGTATATGAAGCCACCAGCCGGGCCGCGAGCGCGGTATCCTCCGGGGTTGGGCTTCCCGTTACCAGAGCCGTGGGGCCCGGGAGGTCTGCCGGCTCCAGAACTACGTCACCCGGTTTTCCCAGCCCGGGAAGCAGACTGTTTTCTCCCTCATTCCTTCCCAGAATCACCTTGATCTCCGGGCCGAGACGAAAGTGCCGGCCGATCTTCAGGGTGGCCGCCTGCCCGGGGTTCCACATTCCGTGTTTAATCAGGTCAACGACTTTTTTCGCGAACCCCTTCTCGGTTAACCGACAGCCCCCCGCCGGGCAGGGATAATCATTTACATCCAATTCCCGGGCTAACTCCATCTGACGCCGGCGCGACCTCCCTTGAATATCGAGCAATCTCTCCCGCTTGACCCACCCCTTCCTCTCCGGGATGGTGGGAGGAAGCAATCGGGCGGAAAGCGGCCTCAGAATTAACCCTTCCAGTCCCGCCGCCCGCTCAATTATACCCAGCGCCTCCCTTCTCTGGGACATGGGCCGCTCCCCCAGGACATCTCCGGTAACAATAAAGGAGGCTCCTCTCTCCCGCATGTAACGGGCGGTTCTCCGAAGCATAATCACCCGGCAATCCAGACAGGGATTCACCGCCCGGCCGTAGCCGAAGCGGGGATTCTCCACCGCCTTCATCAAATCCCCGGTCGCGTCAAATACCCGGAGAGGAACCCCGAGATCTTGAGCCGCGCTGACAGCTTCCGCGCAGCTCTTGGTTTTAGCCGTGCAGGTGCAGAAGATGGTGAAAAAATTGACCGCCTCCAGTTCCACCTCCTGCTCCCGCATGACCTGGATCGCCAACCGGCTGTCCAACCCTCCTGATAAAAGTACTATTGCCTTCATCTTTAAAAATCTTCGTGAACTTCGTGTCCTTCGTGGTTTTATGGTATTTTACAATCATCAAGTTAGGCTTCAAAATACTGCTCCATGGAGAAGTACCGCTCTCCGGTATCGGGCAGAATAACAACCACGGTCTTTCCCGGACCCAGCTCCCGGGCCGCGCGGAGAGCCGCCCAGGCCGCGGCGCCGGAAGAGATCCCCGCCAGGATACCCTCCTCCCTTGCTAACCGGCGGGAGGTCGCGAAAGCCTGGGAGTCACTCACCTGAACTATCTCATCGATCACCCCGGGATTCAGGACCGCCGGGATAAATCCGGCGCCGATGCCCTGTATTTTGTGAGGGCCGGGTGAGCAACCGGAGAGGACGGCGCTATCCTTCGGTTCAACGGCGATTATCCTGACCTCCGGATTCGACTCCTTCAAGACCTCGCCCACCCCGGTAATTGTGCCCCCGGTTCCTACCCCGGCCACGAAGGCGTCCACGTTGCCGTTGGTTGCCTCCAGGATCTCCCGGGCGGTGGTCTCCCGATGAACCCGGGGATTGGCCGGGTTATTGAACTGCTGGGGCATGAAACTGTTCGGGATCTTCTTTAACAGCTCCTCCGCTTTTTTGATCGCGCCAGCCATCCCCTCTATCCCGGGCGTCAGTTCCATCTCCGCGCCATAAGATCGAAGGAGATAAATTCTCTCCAGACTCATCGTCTCCGGCATGGTGAGGACGCAGCGGTATCCTTTTACGGCGGCCGCCATCGCCAGGCCGATCCCGGTATTTCCGGAAGTGGGTTCGATAATAGTAAAGCCGGGCTTGAGCCGCCCTTCCCGTTCGGCGTCCTCGATCATGGCCAGGCAGATCCGGTCTTTTATGCTTCCTCCCGGATTGAATGACTCCAGCTTGGCCAGAACCGTGGCCGTATTGTCTCCGGTCATCCGATTGAGCATTACCAGGGGGGTTCGGCCGATCAGTTCCAGAATATTCTTCGCCCACCCGGTGCTTCCGGATGACCCCCCTCCCATAAAATAAACCAGCTCTATCCGGTCGCCCTTTCTCAACTCCGTTTCGGGGTAGGCATTCTTCCCCAGAATGCGGTGATTGACTTCCACGGTCACCACTTCCGGCCGGATATCTTTCTGCTCCAGAAGCCGGGCGACGCTGACTCCCGCTTCCACCGTCTCATCTTTGCCGTTTACCAGTATCTGTATTTTCATCTATTCTTTTCTCCATTTTTTAAAGGTTTTTTCAATAGTTCCCAGCGTTTTTTCCAAATCTTGATCGCGGTGTACGGTCGAGATGAAATTGGACTCAAAGCCGGAGGGAGAGAGGTAAACCCCATCCGTCAGGAGAGCATGAAATAATCTCCGGAACGACTCACTGTTCTGGCATCGAGCCGTGGCCTGATCGGTCACCTCCCGGTCGGTGAAAAAGAAGCTGAAGATGGATCCAACCCGGTTGACGGTGATCCCGATGCCATGCCGGGCGGCGCTCTGCTCCACCGACCGGCAGAATTCTTCGGTCTTCAACGCCAGTCTTTCATACGGATCTTCCTCCTGTAAAATAGCCAGGGTGGTCAGGCCGGCCTGAACGGATAACGGATTTCCCGCCAGCGTTCCCGCCTGATAGACCGAACCCAGCGGAGCAATCAATTCCATCAGGTCTCTTCTCCCTCCGTAAGCCCCGATCGGGAGCCCCCCCCCGATGATCTTGCCCAGGCAGGTCAGGTCGGGACGGACCCCGAATAGTTCCTGGGCCCCGCCGTAAGCAACCCGGAAACCGGTGATCACCTCATCGAAGATCAGAAGAGCCCGATAGTGGTCGCATAACTTCCGTAATCCCGATAAAAATCCGGGACCGGGACCTACCACTCCCATATTCCCGGCAACCGGTTCCACGATTATGGCGGAGATCTGTTCCCCTCTCTTTTTCATGATTTTTCTCACACTCTTTAAGTCGTTATAGGGCACTACAACGGTATGCCGGGCGAACCCTTCCGGTACCCCCGGACTATCGGGAATACCAAGGGTGCTTGCTCCCGAACCGGCCCGGACCAGCATATAATCGGCGTGGCCATGGTAGGCCCCGTCGAATTTTATGATCTCATCCCGGGAGGTCGCCGCCCGGGCCAGACGGATCGCGCTCATGACCGCCTCGGTTCCGGAACTGGTCAGACGGACCCGCTCAATCGACGGAACCGCTTGATGGATCGCCCGGGCCAGTTCTGTCTCGATCCGGGTTACGGTCCCGAAACCGGTGCCGCTCTTTAATCTCCGCGCTAGATCCCGGATCACCCGGGGATGCGCGTGCCCCAGGATCAAGGAACCCCAGCAGCAGCAGTAGTCGATGTATTCTCTTTTATCCTCGCCATAGATCCGGGGGCCCTCTCCCCGGTGAATAAAGACCGGGGCTCCTCCCACCGCCCGGAAGGATCTTACCGGGCTGTTGACCCCGCCCGGGATATATTTCCGGGCCCGGCGAAATAAAAGTTCGTTTATTCCCGGCTCAGCCATCGGGCCGCCTCCTTCGCGTAATAGGTGATGATTATATCCGCCCCGGCCCGTTTGATCGCGGTCAGAATCTCCAGGCCCAGGGCCTGCTCTCGCTCCGGATCCCCCCGGCTCAACTCCTTGACCAGGCTGTATTCCCCGCTTACGTTGTAAGCGGCCAGCGGCACCCGGAAAGCATTCCGGGCTCGATGGATAATATCCAGATAAGCCAGGGCCGGCTTGACCATGACGATATCGGCGCCTTCTTCGATATCGGCCGCTATCTCCCGCAGTGCTTCATCCGGGTTCCGGAAGTCCATCTGGTAACTCTTCCGGTCGCCGAACCGCGGGGCGGATCCCAGGGCTTCCCGGAAGGGGCCATAGAAATTGGAGGCGTATTTGGCTGAATAGGCCAGGATTCCCACATGGTTCCATCCATTGCTATCCAGCGTTTTCCGGATCGCTCCCACCTGCCCATCCATCATCGCCGAAGGAGCCACGAAATCAGCCCCGGCCTCCGCGTGGGAGAGGGCAATCCGGGCCAATAACGGGAGAGTGGCGTTATTGTCGATCCGGACTGAGGACGGAGGGCAGAAGACGGAGGACGGATGACAGATAACGGAGGCAGACCTCTGACTTCCGTCCTCCGTCTTCTGTCCTCTGCCTTCTGTCTTCTGTTTCTCCACCACCCCGCAATGACCATGCGAAGTGTAGCCGCAGAGACAGACATCCGTAATTACGATCAGGTCCATCCCTCTCTCTTCGGAAAATTCCTGCTTGATCTCCCGGATTGCCCGCTGGACCAGGCCGTTCTCCCGGTAAGCTTCCGAACCGGATTCATCTCTGGTTTCAGTCACCCCGAAGAGGAGGATGGACCGTATTCCCAGCCGGTAAGCTTCCCGGATATCTTTGAGCAGATTGTCGATCGAGAGACGATAAACACCCTCCATCGATTCGATCGGCTCTTTGACCGCCTCCCCCCCGACCACAAAATAAGGGAGAATAAAATTCCGGGGATGAAGCTCGGTCCGGCTAACCCAGTCCCGGATCACCTTCTTTCTTCTTAATCTTCTCAGTTCAATAACCGGCATCTCCTGGCCTCCTCTCTGGTAACCGCTCCAATGCATCTGACTTTAACCTTTGCCGGGAGACGCTTATATCTCTCGATAAAGTTCCTCACCGTCGAGGGACTGGTAAAGATAACCTGATCGAAAGAGTTCAGGTCCAGATCCGGCAGGTTATCGGGCATCCGGTTCCGATAGGCGAAACTGCTCCAAACTCTTGCTCCCTGTTCCTTCAAGGCTTCTTCCAATCCCTTGTCCGATATGTCCGAGCGCGGTAAAAATATCTGTTTCCCCCGGAGATCGATATTTTTAAACTCCCGGATCAGCCCCCGGCTGCTTTCCAACTCGGGTATCAGATCCGGTCTGACTCCAAAATTCAAAAGCATATTTTCAGTGGACTTCCCGATGGCGGCGATTTTCCTGCCGGCAATGTGGCGGCTATCAAACTCCAGGCTATTGAGCCGCCGGAAAAAGTACTTCACCCCATAGCGGCTGGTGAAGACTATCCAGGCGAATTCCCGGATTCGCCGGATATAACCGTCCAGCTCATCATAATTTTCCATCGGCTCGATCTTAATCAGGGGAAGATGGAAATAATTTCCCGGAAGAAAGAACCTCTCCCGGGAGAGCCCGGTAAACCAGATCCGTTTATTTATCTTCGACCAGTTAAACTCACGCTCCAGTTTCGCGGTCTCCCCGATAATGAATATCGCCGGCGCCGCGATCTCTCCCGCTTCAGTTTTATCAGCCAGATCTTCCAATCGGGCTCGAACCGTCCTCTGCTCCGGCCCCCCCGCCCGGGTAACCACCACAACCGGGGTCAGGGGAGATTTACCGACGGCTCGTAATTCTTCGACCGTCCGCCTCAGATTTCCCACCCCCATGTAGAGAACGATGGTCGAACAGCCCGATATTCCTTCCCAATCGATGAGGGTGATATCCTTGACGGGGTCTTCCCGTCCGGTCACCAGGGCCACACTGGAGGAGAACCTTCGGTCGGTCAGGGGCACGCCGGTAAAAGCCGCTGCGGCGCTCGCCGCGGTAACCCCGGGGACGATCTCAAACCCGATCTTATTCTCGACCAGCGCTTCCAATTCCCGGGATAATCGACCAAAGAGCGAAGGGTCCCCGTTTTTCAGCCGGATTACCTTCTTCCCCTGTCCGGCCTGCTCAACGACCAACCGATTCAGTTCTTCGATGCTGACCGATAAACCGGCTGCCTTTCTTGATCTTAACCCATCGCAGCGGATCAACTCCGCTCCTTCCCGGGCCTCATCCAGTAACCGTTCATCCACCAGGTAGTCATAGACAACCACGTCCGCTTCCCGGAGGATTCTCAACCCTCGCACGGTAATCAGATCCGGCTTTCCGGGTCCGGCCCCGACTAAATAGACTTTTCCTGTACTCATTATTTAAACATGTCCTAAAAATTATTGGGCATATTGGGCAATATCTACTGGAACCCAGCTTTAAATGACGAAATCGGAATGACGAAATTCGAAAGAATGCCCAATGAATTAATGTCTAATACGCCCGTAGAGACCTCATTCCGCTGGTATTCTCCGGATTACAAATTCTCAATCAACCTCTTACACCTTCCTATGTAGTACCGTTCTCAACCGCACTTTTGATTCTTGCTTTTGTTCAGTTTTTTCGACATTCAGCATTACAACAATTGGTAGTAGTAGGCGTCGGGCTCACGGTTTTCAGTTTTCGTCATTCTTCCGTCATTCCTCATTCGGATCCCGCATGGCCGCCATAGCCCGAAGGGCGGCGGCGGGACATTTATTCGTCATTCTTCATTCGGATTTCGTCATTATTTATTTCTTCTTCCCTCCGGGAAGGGTGTGATAATCTCCGACTGTCGATCCCGGAAAAAAGCCTTATCATCTCCCGAGCACCTTCCCTTACTACTACCGCCAGGGCTCCCTGGAGAGGATGAGGCTGAATAAGTTCCGGCGGGATTCTCTGGGTAATCCTATCTTCCAGTCCCAATCGAATCAGCCCCGCCGCCGCGATGATGATCCCGTCCAGAACGCCGGTCTCCAGCTTATCCAGCCGCTCTTCAATATTGCCCCGGAGATCGACCACCTCCAGATCGGGCCGGATCGCGTGCACCTGGTTCTTCCGGCGGATGCTGCTGGTCCCGATCCTTGCTCCCCGGGGAAGCCGGTTCAAATTCAAATCCGACCGGGATACCAGGACCTCATCCCGGTCGATGGACATAGTCAGGGCGGCGACGATTAACCCTTCCGGCAAAGGATCGGGTAAGTCCTTGGCACTGTGAACGGCGCAATCAACCTCTCCCGTCAGCAGAGCCCGGTCGATCTCATCGGTAAAGAAATCGCTCCTCTCCAACCCGGCCAGCGGGGTCACCTTATCCCGGTCCCCGGAGGTCTTAAACCCGACGACCGCGATCCCGATTTCAGGATAAAGTTCTTTCAGACCCCGAATGATTTCTTCGCCCTGTTTCAATGCCAGGCGACTGGTCCGGGTTCCAATTCTGATTTTAATATTAATAACTTCTTCCATAACTGCTCCGTCTCTCTTTCGGCTAACTTCCCGGCCGCTCGGGCTTCTTCCCTCCGCCGGTTGAGATTCTCTTCCGCCCGCCGGCCCAGATCGTCCAGATCTAACAGGGTAACCCCGGGGAGCAGGCCGGCCGCGGCGTCCACGTCCCGGGGGACGGCCAGATCGATAATCAATAGCGGCCTCCGGCCGGCGACCAGATCTCCGACTTTAATAATCAGGTGAGGGCTGGCGGTGGCGCTGATTACCACATCGGCCTGATTGAGATATCGGTGCAATCCGGGAAATCGAACCGCTCGGGCCCCGATATCCCGGGCCAATCCGGCGGCTTTCTTGAAATTCCGGTTCGAGACCAAAACTATCTCCGCCCCGGCGTCAGAGAGGTACCTCCCGACCAGTCCGGCCATCTTGCCGGTTCCGATAATGACCACCTTCCTTCCTCCCGGTTCCCCGAGAAATTCCCCGATTATCCGCCGGGTCAAGCTTCCGAAGGAAACATTGCCCTCTGAGATCTTTGTCTCCCGTCTCACTTCATTCCCCACCCGGAGCGACCGGATAAAAATTTCTTTTATCTCTCCGGTAAGCGTTCCGGTTGTCTCGGCCAGGTCGCGGGCCTTCCGGACCTGCTCCCAGATCTGACGCTCTCCCGGGATCTGAGAATCCAGACCGGAAGCGACCGCGAATAAATGCCGGATCGCGTCCTGATCGTGGTATCGATAGAGATAGGGCCGAAAGTATAAGGGGTCCCTATCCCGTCCGGCGCACAGGTAATTCTCCAGGCGCAGGAAACCTTCCCTGCGGTTTTCCGCCTGGCCGTATAATTCCACCCGGTTACAGGTGGAGAGAATGACCGCCCCCGAAAGCTCGCTCCGGGTTCGGATAAGCTCCAGGGTCCGCTCCGCTTCTTTCCGGGAAAAAGCGAGTCTCTCCCGCACCGGGAGCGGACTACGAAGATGATTGGTGCCTAATAAAATAAAATTCATGCGATGACCAGTTCTTCTTTAATGATCTTCCCTTTATTGATCCGGAAGGAACCGATATCGGGTTGGTTGTTGTGCTCTAAAGAAACTATGACATAAGAAAGCTCCGGATAGAAAGCCAGCTCAATGTCCCGGGCCGAGGGATACGCGGGTGAGGCCGGATGAGAATGTATGATACCCACCATCTCCAGATTAGAATTCCGTATCTCCTTCATCACTTTTAATTGTTCTGCCGGATCCATGAAATAGCTGCGAGGACTCCGATCGGTATTACTCATCGAATAGAACCTTTTTATCCGCTTCTCCCTCCCGGCCAGAATTCCGCAGGCTTCCAGAGGCGCCTCTTCCCGGGCGTATTCAATCATCTCTTTAACTATATTTTCAGGCAGATAGAGCACGCCAGCCTCCTATTAATAAATATGAAACAACCGTAGCTATTACCGGCATGACCACCCAGGCCAGGGAGGTTTTTACGATCAGGGGATTTTTCCAGATCGCCCGATCCTCGGCCTTCAGGCTGCCGATCGCGAAGAGCGAGGACATCTTAACCATGACAAAGGACTGGGGGATCCCCAGGCTGGAGGAGAGAAGCATCAGCGTGCCGCTTACCAGGCAGAGAAGCGTGGCGGTCAACAATCCCAGGGGAACGATCTTTTCGGCCGCGGTCTTCAGCATTCCGGGGAATACCAGTCCGCCCAGACCAAATATCGGGGCCAGCAGGGCCAGGCCGAGAAGGGGGGAGACGATCTGGGCGCCCGCCAGGGGACCTACCACGTTGGCCACGTTATTACTTCCGCAAGCAAAGGCGTTATAGCAACTGGCCAGAATGACGAAGGTCTTCAACCTCTTCCGGTGAGATACCACCTTCTCATATATCCAGAAATTTCCTTTCCGGGGCGGATAGATCATGCGGCCCAGGGTTCGGGTCAGAAAGAAACCCGCCACCGGCAGGAGTATCCAGAACGGGAGCAGGTAGGCGAAAACCCGGAAATTAACCTTTCCCAGATATAATCCGGCCCCCACGATGGCTCCCACCGTAACCAGACTGGACGATTGGGGAAGCTGGAGACGGTTGGCGGCGAAGAGGCTTCCGGTCGCCGCGATCAGGATGACCAGGCAGACATCAAGATCGATCCAGCGCGAGGCCACGATCTCCCGGCTCAGGGTCCGGGTGACCGGCCCGCCCAGGATGACCGCCCCGGCCACCGCGAATATGAGGAAGAGGATCGAGGACTTCAGATGGGAGATAATCCCCCCCCCCCTCGCCGCGACAAAGCTGGCCGCGAAATTACCTCCTCCCAGGTTGAGCGCGAAAAGGAGGGCGAATATTAATATAAGGCTGTATTTCATTTATATAGTGTGAGTGATTCTAAATTATCTGGTGTTCGTCTACATCTTGTTCGGTTAACTAAAAATGTTAATGACGAAATCCGAATGAGGAATGACGAAAAAATGACGAAGCACAAAAGTAAATTACTAAGGACGAATGAGGAAACCCGAAAGAATGCCTAATGACTAATGAGAAAATGCCCGAATTCTCTCGCCCACTGGTGCCGAAGAATTCGTCATTCCTCATTCGGATTTGGACATTCATTCGTCATTCCTCATTCGGATTTCGTCATTGATTAATTATCGTCGTGACGATAATTAAATCCCTCCTCCCTCCGAAAATATCTTCAACGGTCTGGTATGGATTCCGCATTCGCCCCCGCACTTACTGGTACCGACCCATCGGCCGGCCCGTTCATCATCTTCATTTGAAATCCGGGTGCAGGGCGCACAGCCCAGCGAGCGGTATCCCTGCGCATAGAGGGGGTTTACCTTCACGCTGTTCAGGGCCAGGTATTGCCAGATCTCCCGTTCCTTCCAGATCAAGATCGGATTCAGTTTTACCAATCCTATATCGCGCTCTTCTATCTCCTGGAAATCGGTCCGGGTTCTTCCCTCGGTGCAGCGCAATCCCGTTATCCAGCAGGTGATCTTCATCTCCTCGATCGCCTGCCTGGTCGGCCGCACCTTCAAAAGATCGCAGCATAAATCCGGATCGGTCTCGTAAAGCCGATCGGGGATATCCATGTCGTTTTTAAAGACCCTGAGTTCCGGATGCCGGGCGACGATTTCGTTCATAAACCGGACAGTCTCTTCCGGCTTATACCGGGTGGTGACGATGAAGCCGCGAATCTCCGGGGCCACTCTTTTGGCCAGATCCCAGACACAGAGCGAATCTTTCCCCAGGCTGTTCGCTACCACCAGGCCGGCCCCGTGTATTTCATAGGCTTCCCGGATAAGTCTCTCCGCCCGTTCGACTTTCTCTTTAAAGTTAAGTCCATCCACCAGTTCCTTTAAATTTTCCCGGTATTCCAGCTCAGACATAATTAATCCTCCCTCCTGTTTAGGCGCGTAAATATTATATAGTTACTATGTTTATCAAGAAAGTAATGATTGGAATCAAAAAAATATTACTTAAGATCTCAAATGGTTTATTAGTTGTTTTTCTGGCATTGCCTCAATAAAATTATGTTAGTATTTCTTCAAAACATCTAAAATTAGCGGTTTCGCCGCTAATTTTAGATCTGGTATATCAGAACTTTATCCAGTCCGCGAACCCGCTGGCAGATATCTTCAAAAGTGACCCGGCCCAATATCAGCGAGATAGCCCCTTCCACTTCTTCCCAGATATCAGCGAAGACAGACTTCTCCTTGCCGGCTGTCTCGGCGATGGGAAGCAGCTCTCCCCCGATGGCTTCAATTACCTCGCCCAGGACGATCCGGGTCGGCGGTCGGGCCAGACTATATCCCCCCTGTTTACCCCGGGTACTTTTAACAAATCCCAGCCGCTTCAATTGAATCAGAATCTGAACCAGGTATCTCATCGGGATCCCCTGCCTCTCGGCCAGATCATGAATCCGCATCGGATCTTGAGACGGCCAGTGGAGAGACAGCTCCAGCAGCGCCCGGCAGGCATAATCACATCTGGCGGAGATCCTCATGATCCGGATTCATATATCACTATCTTTATCATCATAGTGATAATATGCCCCACCCCCGGAATCCTGTCAAGAAAAAATATAATTATTTTTATTTAACTGAAGTTGCCGCCTCCCGATCTCCCTCTCTCCCGGGGGAGAGGGCTAAAGGGGGAGGGGGATGATAATACTCCCACCGGCGAAAAGAATCGTCCGTTATGAGATTGGTGGATGGTAAACCGCTCCGATCTGGATGCCCGGCCAATAATAACCCTCTCCCCCGGGGAGAGGGTGCCGCCCGACAAAATTGTCGGGCGGCGGGTGAGGGGATTCCCGGCGGTCGGAATGGCCGGATTTGAAAGCAGCCCGACATGACCTCCTGGCTAGACCTTACTCAAAAAGCCTTTTAAACCACGAAGAACACGAAGTTCACGAAGGAATTTGAAGAAACAAAGGAAAAGATCGGAAGAGCACACGTCTGAACTCCAGTCACACTGATATATCTCGTATGCCGTCTTCTGCTTGAAAAAAAAAAAAAATCAAACACCTATCACCATACACACCATGTTCCACTGACTATGCTAACTCCCACGCTGACTAGTT
>CAKZYZ010000351.1 GCA_937885075.1 uncultured bacterium
GATGCCGGATTGAGTGGATAGTTTTCCCGGGGATATCGGATGGATGGACGGGTACATTTTCTAACCGGTTATCGGCACTGGTACACTTTTAACCGGTCAGTGGTACATTCTTAAACCGGCACTGACATGAAAAGAAGGGATGTTGAAAAAAAGGGACGTTGAAAAAAAGGGACGTTGAAAAAAAGGGACGTTGAAAAGAAAAAACGTTAAAAACAAATGACGTTGAAAAGAAAAGACGTTGAAAAGAAAAGACGTTAACACTAAAGTCCTATTATTTCCAGGGTTGACAGATGAGGACTCCTTGAAGGAATAAGTGATGATATTCCTTTGTCGAACGTAACAAGTTTTCCCTTGTTTTTAATGGCAAGTCCGAGCAGATAGGCGTCAGTAATTTGACGATGGCCTACCAGGAGCTTATCAGGGATATACTTTCCCAATAAAGGAATATCATCCGGCCAGAATGTATGATGTTTCTGCGATATAATTTGGCCGAGAAGTTCCAACACTTCTCTAGGGGATACAGCATCGGGAATAATCTTTGGATTGGATGAGATACGAACGAAGGCACATTGGGTTATATGACATGTTGCCCACCCGGATGAGGCATTTTTAGCAAACCATGTATGAGCTTGTATATGGTGGATGTGGGATGGCCAGGCCAAAGCAATCAGTATATTTACATCCAGTAGGCTAACGCTCAAATCTCATCCTCCAGCTTTTTGACATCTTCCAATGTAATAGGATATGCGTTCTTCGATACCGAGAAAACCGGAAATCCTGTAGTTTCAATTTTTTTGATTACTGCTCGTGACTTCAGCCCTCTCCGAGCCAGGTCAGAAATAACTTTTCCCATAGATTCGGATTTATCCCGGGCAATATATCTCACAATCTTCATCAAGTCATTATCAATTGATATTGTAGTTCTCATATTATCAATATGGCATAAAGATGAGATGATGTCAAGATGTCAGAGTATCAAATGGAACGTTAAAGACCGTTGAAAGGTTAAAGGACGTTGAAACAAAAATACGTTAAAGATAAGGGACGTTGAAATATAAAAACGTTGAAGCTTAAGAACGTTGAAAAGAAAGGACGTAAAGATCCTTGAGATGGTTATTAATGGCTTAAAAGAGACTGTATACCAAATATATTTATAAACCATCCTATAAATAGGATTTTCAGCCCGGTTTTCCAGCCACTGTGTTTTTGGAGGTGCTTTATTAGGCCGTATATTATCTTTGAACTTCTTAGGCAAGCTGCCCGATTCTTCTGGAAGTCATCTTCGGTTATGTAATTCTGGTCTAAAGCGACATATAGCAAACTTCTTACTTCCCCCGCTGATCCTTTGGAGATATACAAGAATCTCGCAAAATCTTTATTGGAGCTACGTTCAAAGCCCTCCGCGATATTGGTCATAACCGATACAGCAGCTCTGCGGATCTGGTCTTTCAATCCATAATCTCTGGAAAACTCCCCGGACTTCGTCAAAGTATAAATTTCCCTGGACAATTCCCTAGCAACCCTCCAGCAATCCAAATCCTCAAAACGATTCACAGCCATGATTACCCCTTGAAGGTCTTTTCTCTTTAACGATCTTCAACGTCCTTCCTTTTCAACATCCTTTTGTTTCAACGTCTTTTCTCTTCAACGTTCTTTATTTTCAACGTCCTTTAGTTATTCCGTCTTTTCTTTTCAACGTTCTTTATCTTCAACGTGTTTAAGTTTCAACGTCTTTATTCTTCAACGACGATTACTCAACAGTAATCGTCCCAACCTCCCAATCCACAATATCAGGATTAGTATAAGGCTGCTTGATATAATCAATCGGCCCCTGAGGCTGCATAATATTGATTACTTCTTTATCCCCGTATGCTTGCCAATCATCCATCTTGACGTAGCCATGCCCGCCGGTCTTCGCGATAAGATAAAGCCCGGTTCTAACTATGTAAGTTCCAGCCGGCGCCTCTTCACTGATCTCCAGTGGACCGGACTGAACCCCGATCTCCTTATTAAGTTCCCAATCCCGTATCGGGGGATAGAGATCTATATCAGTGCCGATTGAACCGGCATGATCATTGACGCGGAAGATGTGGACAAACAGTTTATGTTTCTGAAAGATCGGCTGATTGATACTGAAGACCGGCGTTACCCGGAAAACCTGACCTCGCTTAATTGTCGCAGGTCCATCCAGACGGACAAAAGTAACCGCCGGTTTCCCGGTAGGCATCCCCCTGGATATGAGCTGGAGTTGTGAGATATAGAAAGTAAAGGCTGTTCCCGGGCTGACCAGATAGAGCTTGATTTGCGCGATACTGGAGACATTCACCTGTCCTCCCAGATCAACCATACTGAGATTCATATTATCTGTTTTGCCGGGTGTTAAAGAAATCTGAGACTGATAGCTCTTTCCTGCATTGTCGGTTATTCGGAGGCGGAGACTCCCGCCAATTTTGGTGGCAGGAACGGATAGATTCATCTTGAGAGTATCATAGAGCGACCAGTCACTGTTATTTGGCTTAATATTGAAATAGTTATCGAGGAGTATCCCCGGGTATCCGGATCCGGGGAGTATTGTAACCTCCGCGGCATTGGTGTTTTTCCCGGAATCATTCGAGTATTTGAAGAGTTTTATCTCTGCCCCCAGTGTCTCCCAGAAGATCATGTCCTGATCACTATTGAAAGAGACCAGGTCAAGCTCAGAGGGAGTTTCCTTCTTCTCAACTTCTGTCTTGGTCACCGTGATCTTTCCAATAACAAAATCCTTGATATCTTGGTTGGTATAGGGCTCGCGGATATATTGAACTTCAGCTTCGGTCCGATCTATATCCATCAACCCGGCCTGAACATCATATTCGCCTGGTTCCAGGTTGAAGGGGATGGCCAGTTCAATCGGACCCGCCTCCACCACCTGGTTGACATCCCAGATGTTGGTCGGATACCGGGGGGAGAAATCAGCGTTCAAAGATGTCTCCTGACTGCCGGACTTGACCAGGTGGAAGAAGACCTTCTCCTTTTTCTCGATCGGCTTCATGATTTTGAAGAAGATACTGGTTGAAGTCATATCTCCCTGGGCAATCTCGGTCTGGAGATTAAAACTGATAAAGGTGACTCTCGGATCCCCCTCCCGGATCACAGACTTGCTGGTACCGTACTTCTCGGCCAAGAGAGAGAACGGAAGAATCAACAGGGCCGCTATAAATATCACGAAGATTAATTTTGTATTTTTCATATTACTCCTTGGGGATACAGACGATTTTCTATCTGTTTCGCCTTGGTTGGGCGGCTTTTAACCCCGAAGAATACATCGGGGGGGACCAGACGATTGTCTTTGACCCGGCATATTGACGGGAATGTGATTGGATGTGAAATTAAAATATTAACTAACCGCAATCCCTGAGGTAGAGATGAATTGTTGAATTATAATCGTTCGTTGTAGTTAAGATCTAATGCACCTGAGGCGAAAAAGAAAGCAAAGTGGCGTATTGCAAAGAACCAGATATAAACAATCTCCCACAGCATTGATTGATTTTTTTCTCACATCCAATCACATTCCCGTCAATATGCCGGGTCAAAGACAATCGTCTGTTAAAAAGCCGCCCCCAAAAGCGAAACGTTTGTTTAATAAAAAAGGTTAACTTTCTTATGCGAGAACAGCCACTTTCTCCCTTAGTTCCTGCATCTTGATTTCTAACTGAATCACCCGGATATCCAATTTATCATGTTCATCTCTTCTGACAATTACATCATAAAGCCGATCCATCCGGTTATTAATTCCATCTATTCGCTGATTCAACTCATCCTTGAGTCCATCTATCCGATCATTGGTTCCATCTATCCTGGCATTGGTCGATTCAATCTTCCTCTCCAATTCAATAAGATGAAGATTTAAATCACCTAATCTCTGGGACTGTTCGCTGATAACGCCCTTAACTCCCGCGATCTCTGTCTTAATCTTATCCAGTTCCGGGAATAAAACAGCTTTTAAAGCATCTGTAATTTCTTTCGGAATCGTCATGTTCTCCTCCTTATCCGAGCTTCGGAATTTCGATAATCCCCTATATCTCGGCCCTTTTTTTGTCCACGGATTTCACGGATTACTCTGATTGTTTCGCCTCAGCTTGGAGGTTTTGCTGTCCACTAATTACACTAATTTACACTAATTGTTTCGCATCGAGAAAATCTGTCTTTGAACTTTGAACGTGCCTATATCATGCATCCTGAATCATGCATCCTGCATCGAACGTTGAAAGTTGAACATTGTCCCGGAATAATCGGGATGCAAGCAAATGTTCAGCTTTTAACATGGTCTTCAACGTTCTTTTTTTTTAACGGTTGTTATTTTCAACGGTCTTACTCTTCAACGATCTTTAACGGCCTTCCTTTTTAACGTTGTCCATAAGTATAAAAGATTGTTCAATAAAATATCGCTTCATCTCCATAACATCAAGCGGTTTAACCATCTGTACAGGAAATCTTGATAACTCGTCGGGTAATTCCTCGGCTTGGTGAAAAGCAATTGCGAGATAGTAATCATCAAGTAGATCGGAAGAGCGTCGTGTAGGGAAAGAG
>CAKZYZ010000352.1 GCA_937885075.1 uncultured bacterium
TTGGTCATCCGTGCATCCTGCAGGTGGCTCCTGTTTGTTCGTGTGTGGCTGTGCTTTCTGTTTTTTTTTTTTTTTTTTTTCAAGCAGAAGACGGCATACGAGATATATCAGTGTGACTGGAGTTCAGACGTGTGCTCTTCCGATCTCCGTCAAGGGCCTGATCGTCCTTGGGTTTTTTTGAGAGTTCAATCCCCGCCATGCGGAAGATCCCTTCAATCCGGGTCTGCTTCCTGGCTAATTCTGTCTCACGATCGGCAATCTCTGTCTGTGCGGACTCCAATCGCAGTCGCGCGGTTCGGAGTCTCCCGCTCCGCTCCTTTATAGATGTCATAAGGTGGCGGGCCTCCAGATCATCACCGGGTTTCTTTCCGAGAGTTCGGTATATAAAATTCTGTGCCTTCTTCAGCGCCTCTTCATAGCTATCTTCGGCAATTTTCGCGGAGGTCCGGGCGGATGCTCTGGCCCGGAAAGCTTCTCTGAATGCTCTGAGGCGATCGATATAATCTACAATGGCCAGTTCAGTCGCCGCCGGATCAATTCCGGTATCCCGGCAGATCTCCGCCCGGGCGTCTTCAATCTCTCTTCCCTCATCTTCCAGCATCCGCAGTTCCCCCTGAAGCCGGTCTCTCTCTACACCATGGGAGAGATCAAGCTCTCCCTGGCGGATCTCTTCTCTCAGCTCCCGCAGCCGCGCGCTGACATCGGATCGCTGCCAGGATGAGAGATGAGGGAGATCAAGTTTTTCAAACTGGTCCCGCAGTAATGACTGCTGATCCCCTCCCGCCTTGCCGGGGAGGAAGCTCATCAGCAGAATCCCCAGACCCAGACCCCCCAGCAGGAAAAACCAGGGATTGATCAGAATGGCCAGTATGACCCCGGCCGGAACCGCGAGAGCGGCGAAGAGCCGGAGGAGCGGGTGGATAGGGGGAGTTGCTGTACTCCCGGGACTGCTCAGCCAGTCCCCTAAGAGATCGCTGGCCCGGCGGACTCTATCCAGGTCTTTCCGGTCTACCCCGGCCGATGGCGGCAGCGCGGCCAGCCGGGCCCCGATCCCCTCCCGGCGGTCCTTTAAACGGATAGCTTTTCGGGCCCAAGCGTCAACATCATCAAGCCGCCATTTATCCGGGTTGAAATCCCGGGATTTTTTCGCCTGGATCCCGAGAGCGGCTTCAGCCGCGGTGATTGCTCCTTCGCGGAGTTTGAGTTCTTTCTCCTGCCGCTCCCGTTCCCGGGCTAATTGCTCCAGCCGGTGGACGCGTTCATCCTCGATCCGGATGATATCTTCATCGACCTCACCCTCCGGCAATTCATTCTCAATCAACTCCTTCTCCGCCTCTTCCGCTTCACGGCTTTTGCGGGAGATGCTCTCCTTTAATTCCTCGATCTCTTCTTCAATCTCCCGGATCCGGATCCGCTCATTCCCCTGCAGTCCAGCCATCCCCGGCGGGAATCCCTCAATGTCGGCCTGGAGAGTGATCAGCTCTCTTCTTCTATCCGCCATTTCCATGGCTAAGGTCAGGAGCTCACATTCACGCGTGGCGGTCCGGGCGGCATCAAGTTCTTCCTGCAAGAAGCTTAACTTATCCTCATCCTCGGATAACCCCCGGCGCTCAATCTGAAGCCGTTCAAGTGCCCGGATTGCTTCGGTCAGAACCCTGGCCTCGGACTTGCCGGGTGATTTTTTCCGAGGGAAAAGCTTTTTCACCGCCGTGAGGTTGTATCCGCCTGCCATCAGGATCCGGATATCATCCGCCATTTTGATATCGTCAGGGTTTTTATCTTCCAGAAGATCGCGGAGGGTAACGGTATAACAACGTGCCAGATGGCCCGGTGCCACTTCCGGGGCGGAGGCATTCTCCCCGCGGCGCTGCCAGGTCACGCCTCCATCAAGTTCGGAGATAAGATCTGCTCCTTCATCATCCCAGGCGATGCGGACCCGGGTCCGGGGCAGTGGGATGGAGGGCCAGAGGGATTGGCGGATAACGCGGCAGATGGAACTCTTTCCGGCCCCATTAGGCCCCAGGATAATATTCAGACCTGGGGAAATACTCTCTATCTCGAACGGCCGGTCAATCCCCGGGAGCCGACTAACTGAGATACGGGTGATCTTCATTATCATTCTCCGTCTAAAAGATAGTAACCAGTAAATAGGAAAAGATAGTAATCAGTAAGCGGTAAGCAGTATACCTCAACCAGGCAACTGGAGCCAACTGCTTACTGCTCACTGCTTACTGCCCGTTACTGCTCACTGCCCGTTACTGCTCACTGCCCGTCACTGCTCACTGCTTACTGCTCACTGCTCACTGCCCGTTACTGCTCACTGCCCGTTACTGCTCACTGCCCGTTACTGCTCACTGCCCGTCACTGCTTACTGCCCGTTACTGCTTACTGCCCTTTACTGCTTACTTGTGCTCTTCCGAGACTCTCCTGATGGAGACCGCTTTTCCCGTCGATTCCTCTATCTCCACGATTACTCCCTGGAGGACCGGTCTCTCCCCGGAGACAGTGAAGTAAGCCGGCAGCCGGGTGGTAAAATTCTTCAGGACCGGTTCGATCTCTCTCCCCAGAACCGATCGGGATGCCGCGGTCATACCGATATCGGTAATATACGCGGTCCCGCCGGGCAGGATGCGCTCATCGGCGGTTGGAATATGGGTATGGGTCCCGATTAAAGCGGATATCCGGCCATCACAATAATAGCCCATCGCTACTTTCTCGGAGGTGGCTTCCGCGTGAAAATCAACTACAATTATCCTGGTATTCCGGGATATCTCCTCTATCTCGCGATCACATTGCCGGAACGGACAATCGATCGGATTCATAAAGACCCTCCCCAATAGATTTATAACCCCGATTTTCAGACCATCGCAGGTGGTAAAGATTCCACTTCCTCTTCCCGGTGTGCCGGGAGGAAAGTTTGCCGGCCGAATGATCCGGCGTTCTTCTCCAATTATAGAAAATATCTCCTTCTTTCGCCAGATATGATCACCCGCTGTCAGAACATCAGCGCCCGCCGATAAGAGCTGGCTAACCACTTTCCCGGTGATGCCGGATCCACCGGCGGCATTCTCAGCATTCACCACAGAGAAATCAATCTTTTCCCTCTCCTTCAGCCCCGGGTATATCCCGGCAAACGCCCTCCTCCCCGGTTTTCCCACCACATCCCCGACGAATAGAATTCTAATTTTATCTTGCATTTAATCTTTTTGAATATCCAACAACCAACAAGGAATATCCAATATCCAAGTGCTCACATCCCGAGGGTCATTTTTCATCATGACTATTCGGTTAACTCAGTAAATATCTTATGAGATCGGAAGAGCACACGTCTGAACTCCAGTCACACTGATATATCTCGTATGCCGTCTTCTGCTTGAAAAAAA
>CAKZYZ010000353.1 GCA_937885075.1 uncultured bacterium
TTTTTTTTTTTTTTTCAAGCAGAAGACGGCATACGAGATATATCAGTGTGACTGGAGTTCAGACGTGTGCTCTTCCGATCTAGAGGAACTTGCCCGACGGGTTCCCCCGGATGATCGTATTTATTTCGAGACCGGCGCAGCCGCTGAAATGGCCGGTTATCGGAGGTTCTGGTATTGAGATTGGCGGGGAAGTATAGAAAAGGTAAGCAGTAAGCGGTGAGCGGTTAGCAGTGAGCGGTGGACAGACCAACTTTCAACTTCCAACTGCCAAAAAGCAAAAAGAAATTTAGACAGGACGATTAAAAAGCAGAAATAATTTAGGCAGGACGATTGCAGACAGGACGATTAAAAAGCAAAAATAAATAAAGGCCGAGGCGAGGCTAATAGTCCTGCCTGCAATGGTCCTGTCATAAAAAGGGGGTGTGGTAGGGGGAAATAGTCCTCGTCCCCCCCGAATTATATTCGGGGCCTGCAATGGTCCTGCCATAAAAGGGGGAGAGGTAGGGGGAAGAAGAAGTTTTAACAAGTAGAAAGTGATAACTTTAAATCAAGACATGACAGAAATTCGTGGTTCTATGAATATTCCTATCTTAATGTACCACAGTGTCAGTGATTCCGATGACTACCGGGAGTTGCCTTCCGCTTGCCGACCGATCGGATACCGGACCGGGGTGGAAGTCTTCGAAGATCATCTCTCCATATTAAAGAGAGACGGTTGGACAACAATCTCTCTGGAAGAACTTATCTCACGGCAGGAAATCCCGGAGAAATCGGTTGTCATTACTTTTGACGATGGCTACGCGGATAACCATCACACGGTTCTTCCCCGTCTCCAGGGGTATGGTTTTAGCGCGATTTTCTTTATCAGTGTATCATACTTAGGGAAGCCGGGAATGATGGGAGTTGAGGAGGTGAACGAGCTGCTGAGATCCGGGATGGAGATCGGCTCTCATGGGATGGGGCATGAACTGCTTTCCGGGCGGGATGAATCTGAACTTGATCAGGAGTTGAAGGAGTCGAAACGGCGACTGAGCGAGCAGTTTTCGATCGCGACGGATTTCTTCTCCCTTCCCCGGGGGTATCTTCCTCCGCCTCTACCCCGGTTGGCCCGCAATGCCGGTTACCGGGGGCTCTGTACCTCTTCTCCCGGATTCAACACTGAACGGACCGATCCCTTCGCTCTCCGCAGGTTCCCGGTTCGATCGAACTGGGGGAGGGAAGAACTGGAGGCGATCCTGGCCGGAAAGGGAAAATTATATAAAAGATTGCTCCTGTTTGAAAATATCAGGGCATTTTTAAGAAGGCGCTATAGGTATAAACATCTATTTCCAAATTATAATAAAATCAAACCACCAAGACATTGAAGAAAGAAAATTTCACCGCAGAGACGCAGAGAGCGCGGAGAAAGATAAAAACTAACACCCCTACATAATTAATTGGGTTATAGCTTTCTTATCCCATTAAAAAAAATTGTTTTTGATGTTCTTGATATTTTCTCGGCGTTCTCTGCCTCTCTGCGGTGAGTAAAGTTCACCGAGTGAAGCGAGGGCTATGTTCCTGCTTCAGAATTTCAATAAGTTCGTAGTGCAGGACTTCAGTCCTGCCTTCGTTGGGCAGGACTGAAGTCCTGCACTACGAGATTGCGCCGAAGGTGCTAAGTTCTAATTATGAGCATAGAAGAAAAATCTGAGATCTCCGGATTTGATTCTTTCAACTGGAAGGCGATCGCGGCCTCGGCTATCTTGATCGGAGTTATGCTCGTTCTCTTCTGGCCGACTCTTCTCTGGCTGAATGAACGGTTCTTTGAGGAGAATTCCTACTATGGTCATGGCTGGCTGATTCCGCCGGCGATAGCTTTTCTGCTCTATCAGCGACGGGATATAATTATCCAGAATCGTCCCCGGCCCGGCTGGTATGGTCTGGTGATTCTCATCCCCGGACTATTGCTTCATCTCTTTGCCCGGTTTTTCGGAATTAATTTCCTCTCCGGACTGTCTCTGCCGATTATCATCTTCGGCCTGGTTCTGACACAATGGGGATGGGGTCGGGGCCGATATATCCTGGGGCCGTTGCTGCTTACTATATTTATGATCCCTCTCCCGGGAATCTGGCTTATCTCGATTGTCTTCCAGTTGAAACTTTATTCCGCCGCCATTGGTGTCGCTCTGGGGAGAATTCTTGGTATCACCATTATTCATAACGGGATTGAGATTGTCCTGCCCACCGCTCCCCCCGGGGAGATCCTCACTATCGGTGATCCCTGCAGTGGACTGCGGTCGTTGATATCCTTTGCTACCCTGGGCGGATTTTTCTCATTACTCATTCCTCTTACGATGGGCCGCCGGGCAATAATTTTTCTCTCGGCGATTGCTCTGGCCCCGATCAGTAATATTCTCCGGGTGGTCGGTCTGATTGTCCTGCGGCAGACGGTCGGTCCGGGAATATTGAGCGGCCCCTGGCATATAATCCTGGGGGTGTTGATATTCTTTCTCTGTTTTCTTGTGCTCCTGCAGGTGATCCGATGGATGCTGCGATGAAGGGAAGACGCGCTTACATAATCAGTCTGGCTCTCCTTCTGATTACTACGGCCACCATTATGCTCTATGGTCGGGGCAGAGAAATGGAACTCTCGGTCGGTAATCTTGAGATCCTTCCGCTTATGATCGATGATTGGGTCGGGGAGGAGATTACGGTATCGGATAGGGATAAGCGATTGTTAGGGACGGAAAACATTCTCCTCCGCCGTTATCGGAAAGGGCGATACACGGTCAATCTCTATGTTCTGGAGTGTGCCTCAAATCGAGCTTCGTTCCATCCTCCGGAGTACTGTTATGTCGGCGGCCGGACGGAGATGATTGAAAAGGGGTTCAGGGTGTTAAGGTGGGGCGGGGAGTCCATAAATGCCCACCGGTTTCTATTTATGGGGCCTCGGGGAAGAAGCCTGGTCTACTACTGGTATACATTCGGGGAGAAGATTCTCTCCAGCTATTATCGTCAGCAGCTCTATGTTATCTCCTCAAATATCCTGGGAGAGCCACAATCCGCTCTTCTGATCAGGATCTCAGTGGATGGTTCTTTTTCGACCGAGATCGGTGATCAGATAATATCAGATTTCGCAAGTGAGATAATGCCGGAAATTACCAGATATATTGGTCTTAGCGCCTCCGGCGCTAAAGATAAAAAATAAAGCAGTTAAAAGATAACAACGTTAAAACATTTCAGCAATGTTGGTTCGATGCTCAAAACTCTTATTTTTTCGGACTATCCTGGTAATGCGGGAATACAAAATATGATTATTAAAATTCAGAGGTAGTTAATTAATATACAAGTCGAAAAAATAAGATTACAGAAGTATCTCTCCCGGGCCGGAGTGGCCTCGCGGAGGGAGGCGGAGCGATGGATCTCTCTGGGGCGTGTAGAGGTCAACGATAGGATAGTGACCGAGCAGGGGATAAAAGTGGATCACGGGGAAGACACGGTAAAAGTGGATGGGCGGGTGGTGACCCCCGAGAATAATATCTATATTATCCTCCATAAGCCGGCCGGGTATCTCTGCTCTATGAAGGATGATTTTGGGCGTCCTCTGGTGACGGATCTGATCCGGGATATCCCGCAGCGGATATACCATGTGGGCCGTCTTGACCTGGACTCGGAAGGGCTCCTGATTATGACCAACGACGGCAGATCGGAAGAGCACACGTCTGAACTCCAGTCACACTGATATATCTCGTATGCCGTCTTCTGCTTGAAAAAAAAAATTAACACATTTTTTTTTTTTTTCTTCTCTATCTTCTGAAGACCTCTACTCAGCCGTGGTCGGCGTCCTGAGCGACTTGGCCAA